>DASSCD010000001.1:0-4047 GCA_035698005.1 Gaiellaceae bacterium
GAACACATGTTCTATACGAACACACGTTCTCCTGTCAAGTCTTCTCTGCTAGCGTCGGGACGTGGCGGTGGACTGGGACTGGACGAGGATCGTCTTCGACCACGTCCAGATCAGCGTGCGCGACGCCGAGAAGAGCGTCGCCTTCTACACGGCGCTGCTCGAGCCACTCGGGATCCCGCCGCTCGGGGAGTTCGAGGGCGGCGCGCAGCTCGCGAACCTCGTCATCGTCGCCCGTGACGAGACGAGCGGCCCGGTCCACCTCGCCTTCGCCGCCGAGTCGCGCGAGCAGGTGGAGGCTTTCCACCGCGCAGGGCTCGAAGCGGGAGGCACCGACAACGGCGCTCCGGGCGTGCGCGAGCAGTACAGCTCGGAGGCCGGCGGGCGCTACTACGCCGCGTTCGTGCTCGACCCCGACGGCAACAACGTCGAGGCCGTCCACCGCGAGTTCTGACGCCTTCCGGCGTCAGACGCGCTGCAGGTGCGTGTCCTTGAACGCGGAGGGGTACTTGAGCCCGTAGCCGAGCAAGCGGTCGGCGCCGATGTGCGCGGCCCAGATCAGCGCGAGCTGGATCGCGAGGTCCGCCCCGGCGAGGACGCCGACGACCCCGAGCGCGAGCGGGCCGACGTACGTGTGTACGAGGTCGTACGAGAGCGCTCCCACGCGCGGCCCGGCCACGTACCCGAGCATCGAGAGGTCCGGAGCGAGCGCGAGCACGACGAGCAGCAGCCACCCGTAGCCCGCGTCGAAGTAGAGGACGAGGGCGGCGACGAAGACCGCGAGCCCCTCGAGGCGCAGCAGCAGGCGCGGAAAGTCGGTCATCGCTCTCCTCTCTTCGTCGCGCGGTAGCACTCGGTGACGTAGGGCAGCTTCAATCCGTCCGGGCCGGCGTGCTCGTCGTACAGCCTCCCGACGGCCTCGAGGACGGGCTCGCGTTCCCCCGAACGAAGCTTCGCGCAGTGGCTGCGGGAGAGGACGAGGTCGAGCAGGGTCGCCCGGTCGACGACCTGCTCGTGACGGAAGACGGCGGTCTCGACCGGCTCGAAGAGGCCGCTCTCGTCGACCGCGAGGTAGCTGTGCTCCCCGCCGAGGCGCTCGTTCCCGATGAGCTGGGAGAGCCGGGCCATGAACGGGTCCTCGTCGTCGCGCGTGTTCCAGACGAGCCCGAGGCGCCCCTGGTGCCGGAGGACCCGCGCGATCTCGGGCAGCGCGAGCGCATGGTCGAACCAGTGAAACGCCTGGCCCGAGGCGACGACGTCCGCGAACGCGTCGGGCAGGGGGATGATCTCCGCCGTCCCGAGGATCCCGCTCGCACCCGGCGCCGAGGCCGGGAAGAGGTCGAGCATCTCCGGCAAGGGCTCGATCGCGGTGACCCTGTGACCGAGCGCGAGGAGCGCCCGGCTCAGCTTCCCCGTCCCTGCTCCGAGGTCGACGACGTCGCGGGGCTCGTCGCCAGCGAGCCAGCGCACCGCGTCCTCCGGATAGCCGGGACGCCCGCGCTCGTAGGCCTCCGCGACCTCGGCGAACACCGAGGGATGGCCGCGCGTCCTCGGATCGCTGTCCGCACTCACGCCGAGATCTCCGCCGCCCCGTCGCGCAGCGCGACGAGGCGCGGCACGACGTCGAGAGCGCTCTCACGTGCACAGAAGGCGATGTCGTCCTCGAGCTCCGGCGCGTTCTCGAGCAGGTTGCGCCCGCTCTTCGAGGCGCGCAGCGCATCCTCCGGCCCGGCCCACGTGCCCGCGAGCCGGGCCGCGCCTTCGGCGGCGTCCGTCCGCTCCCAGCCCAGGAGCTCGACGATGCGGCCGGCAACGAAGGCGTCGTCGAGCGCGAGCGTGCCCTGCACTCCCGCGCAGACCACGATCGCGTCGTCCCCGGCGCGGCGCGTCTCCTCGACGACCGCCGCCAGGTTCAAGAGCGAGGCAACGAGGACGCGCTCGCACCGCTCGGCTGCGGCGACGACTGCCCGCGTCCCGTTGGTCGTCGAGAGGACGACGGTCGACCCGGCGGGCTCGAGGTACTCCCGCGGCGAGTTCCCGAGGTCGAAGCCGGGGATGCGCACGGCGTTCCGCTCGCCGCCGAGAACGCCGTCGCCGAGACGCTCACGGAGCGCGCGGGCGTCCTCGACCTCGGCG
This sequence comes from Gaiellaceae bacterium, assembly GCA_035698005.1. GTDB lineage: Bacteria > Actinomycetota > Thermoleophilia > Gaiellales > Gaiellaceae > GMQP-bins7. The sequence continues at coordinate 2,134 of DASSCD010000001.1, forward strand.
GTGCAGAAGACGCGCTCGTACCCGGCGGAGAGCGCCTGGCACATCGTCGAGGTCGCGCGGATCACGTCGACCACGATCCCCGTCGGGGCCGCGCCGCCCTCGTCGGGTGTGAACGCGACGTGAACCAGCACAGGGGTACGCTAGCCGCGGTGGACGAGCCGCTCCGCTGCTACCGGCATCCCGAGCGGGAGACGTACGTCTCGTGCTCGGAGTGCGGTCGGGGGATCTGCCCCGACTGCATGACGTTCGGCGCGGTCGGGATCCGCTGTCCCGACCATGCGAGCGCGACCGGACGCGCGCCGGCGCCGAAACAGGCCGCACGGCGCGCGGCGGCGACGGTCTCGCGGCGAGGGCCGATCGTCACCCAGGCGCTGATCGCGATCAACGTCGGCGTCTACCTGCTCCAGCTTCTGATGGGCGCCGGTCTCTCCGCGCGCGCTGGCTGGATCTACGAGCACGGCGTCCTCGTGTCGAGCGCGATCGACTCCTCGGGGCAGATCGTCGGCGTCGCCGAGGGGGACTGGTGGCGCCTCGTGACCGCGATGTTCCTCCACTACGGTCCGCTCCACCTCGGGATGAACATGCTCGTCCTCTGGTTCATCGGCCCACCGCTCGAGGACTACTTCGGCCACGGCCGGTACGCCCTCGTCTACCTGGTCGCCGGGCTCGCGGGCTCCGCCGGTGCGCTGATCTGGTCCCCGAACGCGCTCACGGTCGGAGCCTCGGGCGCGATCTGGGGGATCATGGGCGCCGCGCTCGTCCTCGAAGCGCGGCGCATCTACGTCTTCGGCGGTCAGGCGATGGGCCTCGTCGTGCTCAACCTCGCGTTCACGTTCCTCATACCGGGGATCTCGATCGGCGGTCACGTCGGCGGGCTGATCGGAGGCGCGCTCTGCGCACTCGCGTTCTCGAGCTTCCGCCGGTCGCCCGCGCTCGCGACGGTGTCGATCGCCGCCGTCGGCGTCCTCAGCGTCGCCGTCGCGCTGGCTCAGGTCTGATCCGGCTCAGCCGCCGATCGCGACCGCCGTCACGCCCGCCTCGGCGAGCGCCGCCTGGGCCGCGGCCAGGCGCGCGAGTGGCACGCGGTAGGGCGAGCACGAGACGTAGTCGAGCCCGAGGCGGTGGCAGAAGGCGACCGAGCGCGGCTCGCCGCCGTGCTCGCCGCAGATCCCGAGCTTGATGCCGGGCTTCGCGCCTCTCCCCCGCTCGACCGCGATCCGCATCAGGTCGCCGACGCCCTCCTCGTCCAGCACCTCGAACGGGTTGCGCTCGAGGATCCCGTGCTCGAGGTAGAAGGTGAGGAACTTGCCCTCCGCGTCGTCGCGCGAGAAGCCGAGCGCCGTCTGCGTGAGGTCGTTCGTCCCGAACGAGAAGAAGTCCGCCTCTTCCGCGATCTCGTCCGCGCGGATCGCTGCGCGCGGCAGCTCGATCATCGTGCCGCAGAGGTACGAGACCGTCGGCTCCTCCTCTGCGACCCGTTCGGTGAGCTCGCGGAGCCGCGCGAGCTCCTCCCGGAAGCCGACGAGCGGGTGCATGATCTCGACGATCGGCGCGTCGCCCGTGCGCTCCGCGACCGCGCGGGCGGCCCGCACGACCGCGCGCACCTGCATCTCGTAGATCTCGGGGAACTGGAGCCCGAGGCGGCAGCCCCTCGTGCCGAGCATCGGGTTGGCCTCGTGCAGCTGCCGGATGCGGTCGCGCATCGCGTCCGAGGTCGCCTCCTCGAGCGGCGGCAGGAACTCGTGCAGCGGAGGGTCGAGGAGGCGGATAGTGACCGGGAGGCCGGCCATCGCCTCGAAGATGCCCTCGAAGTCGCCCTGCTGCAGCGGGAGCAGCCGGTCGAGCGCGGCGCGGCGCTCCTCCTCCTCGCGCGCGAGGATCATCTCGCGCACGACGGGCAGGCGGTCGTCCGAC
>DASSCD010000002.1:0-4343 GCA_035698005.1 Gaiellaceae bacterium
GGACGCTCTCGTAGACGCCCTGGAAGATCTTGTGCACGTCGGCGCCGGCCTCGACGAGCTCCGCCGCGAGCCGCAGGGCCTTGGGCGTCGTGTTCGTGTACTGGAAGCGCCCGGTGTCCGTGACGAGCGCGATGTACAGCGCCTCGGCGATCTCCGGCGTCAGCGCGAGGCCGAGCTCCCGGAAGACGTCCGCGAGCACCTCGCCGGTCGAGGACGCGTCCTCGACGACGAGGTTGACGTCGCCGCAGCGTGGGTTGTCGTGGTGGTGGTCGACGTTGACGGTGAACGACGCCTGCTCGACGAGGCCAGGGACGGCGCCGACGCGGCTCGCGCTCGCGCAGTCGAGCGCGACGAGAATCCGCTCGTCCGCGTCGGGTGGAAGCTCGCGGCGCAGGCCGAGCTCCGGGAGCCCGAGGAAGCGGTACTCGCCCGGCAGTGGCGCCTCGCCGCCGAGGAACATGACGGCGTCCTTCCCCAGCGAGCGCAGTGCGAGCTCCGTCGCGAGCAGCGAGCCGAGCGCGTCACCGTCGGGAGCCTCGTGCGAGGTCACGAGAAAGCGGTCCCTCTCCGCGAGCGCGGCGACGACCGCCGCCATGTCATCCGCCTTCGTCATTCGGGCCCTCCGGGGCGAGCTCGTCGATGATCTGCGTCAGGCGCACGCCCCGCTCGACCGCGGGATCGTATTCGAACGACAGCACGGGGGTCCGGCGGAGCTCGAGCTCCCGGGCGACCTGCCCCTGGAGGACGCCGCGCGCCGCCTGGAGCCCCTCGAGCGTGCGCTCGCGCTCGCCCTCGGTCCCGAGGACGCTCACGAACACCGTTGCCTGGGAGAAGTCCTTCGTCGCCTCGACCCCGGTCACCGTCACGAATCCGATGCGAGGGTCCTTGAGGGTCGGGACGGCGTCCGACAGCACCTGCCGGATCGCCTCGTTCACGCGGCGACGGCGGCCTCCGTTACTCACCCGGGACCACCACCTCCCGGTCGGCGCGCAGAAGCTCGAAGCCCTGGGACCCCAGGTAGCGGACGACCGCGTCCAGGTGCTCCTGCAGCTCGCGGTGGCCCGCACCGGCGCAGGCGACGATGAGCCTCGCGCGCTGCCAGAGGTCGTGGTGGTCGACCTCGGCCACCGACGCACCGAAGCGCTCGCGCAGGTGCGCCTTCGCGGAGGCGACGTGCTTCCGCTTGCCCTTCAGCGAGCCCGACTCGGGGAAGTGGAGCTCGACCGTGAGGATCCCGACGTAGCCGCTCTCCGCCACGCCTGCATCGTAGGCGGGCGCCTACGCGTCGTCGTCGTCGGACGCCGCGGTCGCCGCCACGGGCGCCGGCTCGAGGTCGGTCCGCTCGATCTCCCTGGTCTCGAAGGCCTCGAGGACGTCGCCTTCCTTCACGTCGTTGAAGCCGTCGAGCAAGATGCCACACTCGAAGCCCTCGGCAACTTCGCGCGCGTCGTCCTTGAACCGCTTCAGCTGCGCGATCGAGGTCTCGTGGATTACCGTGCCGTCCCGGACGACGCGCACCTGCGCGCCGCGACGGACGAGGCCGCTCGTGACCATGCAGCCCGCGATCGTGCCGAGCCGCGAGACGCGGAAGAGCGCGCGTACCTCGGCCTCGCCCAGCGTCTCCTCGGTCTGCAGCGGCGAGAGCATCCCGACGAGCGCCTGCTGGATGTCGTCGGTGAGCTGGTAGATGACGCGGTAGGTCCTGACGTCGACGCCCTCGCGCTCCGCGAGCGCCCTCGCGTCGGCACTCGGACGGACGTTGAAGCCGATGACGAGCGCGTCCGAGGCGGACGCGAGGTTGACGTCGTTCTCCGTGATACCGCCGACGCCGGTGTGGATGACGTTCACGCGCACCTCGGAGTGCTGGATCTTCTGCAGCTCGCCGAGGAGCGCCTCGACGGAGCCCTGGACGTCGCCCTTGAGGACGATGTTCAGGTCCTGCACCTCGCCCGCCTGCAGGTCGGCGTGGAGCGTCTCGAGCGACACGCGCCTGCGCGGGCGCTGGGCGAGCTGCTCGCGGCGGAGCCGCTCGGCGCGCAGGTTCGCGAGGTGCTTCGCCTGGCGCTCGTGCTCGACGACGCGGACGAACTCGCCCGCGGACGGCGGATGGTCGAACCCGAGCACCTCGACGGGCTCGCCCGGCTTCGCCTCCTGCACCCGCTCCCCGCGGTAGTCGTGGAGGGCGCGTACCTTGCCCGACGCGTCGCCGGCGACAGCCGCGTCGCCGACGCGGAGCGTCCCTCGGTGGACGAGCACGGTCGCGACCGGCCCGCGGCCGACGTCGAGGCGTGACTCGATGACGACACCGGAGGCGTCGGCTTCGGCCTTCGCGCGGAGGTCGAGCTCGGCGTCGGCGACCAGCAGGATCTTCTCGAGCAGGTCGGAGAGGTTCGTTTGCTGCTTGGCGGACACCTCGGAGAACTGCGTCGAGCCGCCCCAGTCCTCGGGCTGGAGCCCTTCCGCGGCCAGCTCGCTCTTGACGCGGTCGGCGTTCGCGTCGGGCACGTCCATCTTGTTCACGGCAACGACGATCGGGACCTCGGCGGCACGTGCATGCGAGATCGACTCCTTCGTCTGCGGCATGACGCCGTCGTCGGCCGCGACGACGAGCACCGCGATGTCGGTGACCTTGGCGCCGCGGGCGCGCATCGCGGTGAACGCCTCGTGGCCGGGGGTGTCGAGGAACGTGATCTTCCGTCCGTCGACCTCGGCCTGGTACGCGCCGATGTGCTGCGTGATCCCGCCCTGCTCGGTCTCGACGACCGACGCCGAGCGGATCGCGTCGAGCAGCGTCGTCTTGCCGTGGTCGACGTGACCCATGATCGTCACCACCGGCGGGCGCGGGACGAGATCCTCGTCCGCGTCGTCGAACTCAGCCGGCTCGAGCTCCTCCTCCGCCGCGTGCTTGATCGTGACCTCGCGCGACACCTCGGTGGCGATGAGCTCGACCTCCTCGTCGGAGAGCGACTGCGTCGCCGTCCGCATCTGCCCCATGTTCATCAGGATCTTGATCAGGTCCGGCATCGGGACGCCCAGGGCCTGCGAGAGGTCTTTGACGGTGACGCCGGACTCCACAGTCACCGGCCCGCTGGGCGGCGGGGCCGGCGGCTGGCGCGGCGTCTGCGGGGCGGACCCACGGTCGCGCGGCTGGCGGCCCTGGCTCCGCGCGCCGCCGCCCTCGATGACCACGCGCCGCTTCCGCCCCGAGGAGCCTCCGCGGGGGCGGATCGGGCGGTTCGGCCGGTTGCGTCCGTCAGCCATCAGCCCTCAAGTCTAGAGACCCTCATGACCCGTCTCGTCCGGTGCAGACACGTCGTCGACGCCCGACGCTGACGCCTGCCCGGGGCCCTCGGCCTCGACCGCGACGCCCGCGACCTCCTCGGACGCTTCGACCGCCTCCTCGATCTCGTCCGCGACGGGCTCCTCCGGCTCGGTGCCGACGAGCGCCTGGTGCGCCGGGACGCCGCAGTACTGCGACCCGGGAAGCGCAGCGTTCGGGCAGCGCTTGCCGTTCGACAGGATCGCCGCGCACCGACCCGAGTAGGACTCGTCGTCGGCCGCGCCCGCGAACGCTGCCGCCGCCTCGGCCTGGGCGAACTCGGTCTCGGACTCGATGTCGATCTTCCAGCCCGTAAGGCGAGTGGCAAGGCGGGCGTTCAGCCCCTCCTTGCCGATTGCGAGCGCGAGCTGGTCGTCGGGCACCACGACGGTCGCCTCGCGCGTCTCGTCGTCGATGTAGACCTCGCGCACCCGGGCCGGGGAGAGCGCCTTCGCGACGAAGCGCGCCGGCTCCGTGTTCCAGGGGATGATGTCGATCTTCTCGCCGCGGAGCTCGGAGACGACCATGCGCACGCGCGAGCCGCGCGGGCCGACGCACGCGCCCACCGGGTCGACGCCCTGCGCGTGGGACTCGACCGCGATCTTCGAGCGGTAGCCGGGCTCGCGGGCAACGCCGCGGATCTCGACGAGACCGTCGGCGATCTCGGGCACCTCGAGCTCGAACAGCGTCTTGATCAGCTCCGGGTCGCGGCGCGAGAGGATCACCTGCGGCCCCTTCGTGCCGCTGCGAACCTCGGTGATCACGGCCTTGATCCGTGAGCCCTGCTCGTAGCGCTCGCCGTCGACCTGCTCGGAGCGCGGGAGCAGCGACTCGACCTTGCCGAGGTCGACGAGCACGTTGTTGCGGTCGCCGGCCTGCTGGACGATCCCGGTGACGACCTCGCCGACGCGGTCGATGTACTCGTCGTACATCATCTCGCGCTCGGCCTCGCGGATCCGCTGGAGGATCACCTGCTTCGCCGTCTGCGCGGCGATCCGGCCGAAGTTGTCGGGCGTCACGTCCT
>DASSCD010000003.1:0-5543 GCA_035698005.1 Gaiellaceae bacterium
GACGACGCTCGAGACCGCGACGAGCCCGAAGGTCGCGAAGACGGCCGTCAGCGCGAGCAGGAGCGGGATGCCCGCTGCGACGAGTGAGCCGAACGTGAGCACGAGGACGATCAGCGTGATCGGGAGCGAGAGGGTTCCCGCCTTGCCGAGGTCTTCGTCGTACGTCTCGACCACTCCCTTCTCGGCGCTCGCGTCGCCGAACTCGCCGATCGTGAAGCCCGGATGGGCGCCGTCTGCTGCGGCGACGGCGGCAAGGACCGGGTCGATCTTGTCGACCGCATCCTCCTTCGCGCCCCGGATCCGGAACTCGACGAGCGCGGCGCGCCCGTTCTTCGAGATCTGGCCGGCGTTGCCGGGATCGAGCGGTGAGCGGACATCCTGGACGTCCGCGATCCTGGAGACACGCGCCACGACGTCCGCGATCGCGGAGTCGAATGCGGGAGTGCCCACGCGGTCCGAGCGACTCTGGATCAGGATGCGCTCGGTGGCGGGCTGCTCGAACCCGGCCTCGAGGATTCTGTCCATGCGTCCCGACTCGCCGGGTCCGGCACTGTTCTCGATGTTCCTCACTCCGACCAGGCCGCCGAGCATGAACGCGAGGACGACGAAGGCGAGCCAGCCGAACGTGGCCGTCTTCCAGTGGGCGGCGCTCCAGCGGCCCATGCGGGCGGCGAGGTTGTGGGACTGCCCCGACGACCGGAGCTCGTTGCGCTTCTTGCTGCGGAACATGACGTGCTCCTTTCGGTGAGTCGTTCTCGGCCGGTCAGGCCGCGTAGGCGAAGGGGTGGTTGAAGGCGTCGAGCGCGCGGTCGGGCGCGACCCGCATCTGGAAGCGGTCGCCGACGCGCGCGTCCTCGACCGAGACGGTCACGGCGTTGTCGGCCGGGCGCCAGAGCAACCGGACGTGGACGCCATCGCTGTCGCGGACGGCGAGCTCGCGGGTCTCGTGCGTAGCGGGGCTCATGGCTCCTCCTTCTCGCTCCGAAGCGAGTGGGCGCCCGGTCCTGGGAGCCTCGACCCGCTCGCATGCCGTTGCCTGATCGAATTTCATTGCCGCGACGCTAGGGCGGCGGCGGCGGAACGACCTCGTCGGAAAGCCGGATTCGAGCTCGTACCAGACGGTGATTCGGGCTCCGACCAGACGGGGACCCGGCGTCCTACTCCGGTAGGAGGCGGCAGGCGGGAGCCTGCAGTACCTTCATCGCATGAGCCGGATGAGGCAGCTCGCGCGCGAGTATTGGTTCGAGGGGGCGATCGTGCTCCTGGCGGGCGTCGGCCTGCTCGAGCTCGCGATCAGACGCGACGAGCCCGGCGCGCCGACCTCGCCGATGTGGTTCGCGATCGCTGCGGCCGCCGCCCTGGTGATCTCGCTCCTTGCGCGCCGGCGCTTCCCCTTCGCCGGTCCGGCCGCGTACTGGGTGCTGGCGGCCGGGATCTCGTTCGTCGACTGGAACCTGCTCCCGTTCATGCAGAGCTTCTTCCCCATCGGGATGGCAGCGGCGTTCCTCCTCGGGAACGTGCGCGACCCGGTGAAGGCGGTCGTCGGCCTCGCCGTCGTCCTCACGAGCGCGGCGATCATCGTCTACGAGATCCCCGGACACCCGACGAGTCTCCTCTTCTTCCTTCCGATCGAGTTCGGGATCAGCTGGCTCGCGGGCTACGCGCTGCGCGAGCGGGCCGAGCAGGCCAAGGCGGCCGAGCTCCGCGCGAGTCAGGCCGAGCGCGAGCGCGAGGCGGCGGCGCGGGTCGCGGTGGCAGAGGAGCGCACCCGCATCGCGCGCGAGCTGCACGACGTCGTCGCCCACGCGGTCAGCGTGATGGTCCTCCAGGTCGGGGCCGTGAGGCTCAAGCTCCCGCCGACGCTCGAGGAGGACCGGGATGCACTCGGGCGTGTCGAGCGCGCCGGTCGCACCGCGCTCGCGGAGATGCGCCGCCTGCTCGGGGCGATGCGCCGGGACGGCGACGGCGTCGAGCTCGCGCCCCATCCGGGCGTCGACAGGCTCGACTCGTTGCTCGAGGACATCGGGCAGGCCGGGCTTCCCGTCCGGCTGCACGTCGACGGCGACCCCTTCCCGCTCCCGCGCGCGATCGACCTCTCCGCGTACCGAATCGTGCAGGAAGGTCTCACCAACGCGCTCAAGCATGCGCACGCGAGCCAGGTGGACGTGACCTTCCACTACCGGCCCGACGAGATCCAGATCGAGGTTCGCGACGACGGCCAGGGCCGCTCCACGAGCGACGGCCTCGGCCACGGCCTCGTGGGCATCGGAGAACGCGTCAAGATCTACGGTGGCGAGATGACCGCGGGCGCGGTGCCCGAAGGCGGCTTCGTCCTCGGCGCCCGTCTTCCGCTCGAGGGGTACCAGACGTGAGCGTGCGCGTCCTCGTCGCCGACGACCAGTCGATGGTCCGTGCGGGCTTCCGCATGCTGCTGTCCGGAGCGGAGGACATCGAGGTCGTCGCCGAGGCGAGCAACGGGCTCGAGGCGATCGACAAGGCTGCCCGCTTCCACCCGACGGTCATCCTCATGGACATCCGCATGCCGGAGCTCGATGGCCTCCAGGCGACGAAGCGCATCCTCGCCGCCGACAACGGCGCCCGAATCCTGATCCTCACCACGTTCGACCTCGACGAGTACGTCTACGAGGCGCTCGCAGCCGGGGCCAGCGGCTTCGTGCTGAAGGACGACCCTCCCGAGCAGCTGCTCGCCGCCATTCGGACCGTCGCCGCGGGTGAGGCGCTTCTCTCACCGACGGTCACCAAGCGCGTGATCGAGCACTTCATGCGCATCCCGCGCCCCACTCCCCCCAAGGAGTTCGACGAGCTGACGGCGCGCGAGCAGGAGGTCTTCCGCCTGATCGCGAGCGGCCTCTCCAACAGCGAGATCGCGCACGAGCTCTACATCAGCGACGCGACCGTCAAGTCGCACATCACGCACATCCTCCAGAAGCTCAACCTGCGCGACCGCGTCCAGGCGGTCGTGCTCGCCTACCAGGCGGGGCTCTTCGAGCCGGTCCCGTTGCGTTCGAACGGCTCGGACGCGAGCCCGACCGACTGACCTCTGCGGCCACGGCGAGCTACGACATCGCTGCCCCGGGGGATGGGCGACCGTGTCCCGTCCTCCGGTCGACGAGCTTGCCCAGCTCGGCGAGCGCGACGAAGACGACGGGACCGAGTAGGCAGATCCCCCACTGCGAGCTCGTCAGCGCGACCGTGTCGAAGATCCGCTGCAGCGGGGACAGCGTGGTCACGAGGAAGACGAGCACGAGCGCGGCGCCGATCAGCTGCACGAAGCGACGGTTCGCGATCGTGTAGCGCGTGAAGACGCTCCCCGCCGGCTCCCGCGCCTCGAGGGCGGCAGCGACGTGCATCAGGGACAGCGTCGTCAGCCCCATCGTCGTTGCGACCGCGAGGTCGTAGCGGTGCTCGCCCCAGGCGACGACGACGAGCGTCAGCGCAGCCATGACCACGCTGGCGAGGGCGAGACGCGCACCGAGCGCGCGGTCGACGATCGGGGCGCTCGCGTCGCGAGGCGCGCGACGCATGAGGCCTGGCGCCGGCGCGTCGAAGCCGAGCCCGATCGCGAGCAGCACGTCGACCGCGAAGTTGATCCAGAGGATCTGCAGCGGGGTGAGCGGGGCGCCCGCCGCGACGTCGAATAACCCGGCGCCGACGAAGGTGAGGACGAAGCCGCCCAGCATCACGAGCTGGACGCGCACGTACTTCATGAGGTTGTCGTAGAGCCCGCGGCCGCCCTCCACGGCCGTCACGATCGTGGCGAAGTTGTCGTCGGTCAGGATCATGTCGCCGGCCTCTTTCGTCACCTCGGTGCCGGTGATCCCCATCGCGACGCCGATGTCCGCGCGCTTGAGCGCAGGCGCGTCGTTGACGCCGTCGCCGGTCATCGCCACGACGTTGCCCTTGCGCTTCAACACGTCGACGAGGCGCACCTTGTCCTCCGGGGCGACGCGGGCGACGACGCCGATCTCGTCGATCCGGTCGTCGAGCTCGTCGTCGCTCAGGGCGGCGAACTCGACGCCGGTCAGCGCGCGTCCCTCGATCCCGAGCTGGGCGGCGATCGCCGCGGCGGTCGTAGCGTGGTCGCCCGTGATCATGCGAGCGCGGATCCCCGCCTCCTTGCAGCGCGCGATCGCGTCCTTCGCCTCCTTACGAGGCGGGTCGACGATGCCGACGAGCGCCAGCAGCGTCAGGTCGCGCACGTCGTCGAGCAGCGAGCCGCCGGAGTCGAGCTCGCCCGGGCCGAGGTCGCGCGCGGCGACCGCGAGGACGCGGAGCCCCTCGCCGGCGAGGCGGTCGTTCTCCGCCAGCACGCGCTCGCGCACGCCGTCGACGGGAACCGCGGTCCCGTCCGCGTCGCGCACGTGCGAGGAGCGAGCGAGCAGGACGTCGGGTGCGCCCTTGACGAAGCAGCGTACGACGCTCCGACCCTCGTCCTCGAGCTCGTGGAAGGTAGCCATCAGCTTGTACTCCGAGTCGAATGGCACCTCTCCGAGGCGCGGATGCAGCCGCCGCGTCTCGTCGACGTCGAGACCGCCCTTCGCGGCGAGCACGACGAGTGCCGCCTCGGTCGGGTCGCCGACGATCTCGCCGTCCCGCACGGAGGCGTCGTTCGCGAGCGCCATCGGCAGGAGGTACGGCTCGAGCGAGGCGTCCGTCTCGCCTGCGACCCGCAGGATCCTGCCCTCGGTCGAGTAACCCTCCCCCTCGACGGCGTAGCGACGGCCGACGACGACGAGCTGGCGCGCGGTCATCTGGTTCAACGTCAGAGTCCCGGTCTTGTCGGAGCAGATCGCGGACGTCGACCCGAGCGTCTCGACCGAGCGCAGCCGCTTGACGATCGCGCCCTTCGCGGCGAGCGCCTGCGTCCCGAGCGACAGCATCGTCGTGACGACGGCCGGAAGGCCGGTGGGGATCGCAGCGATCGCGAGGGAGATCCCGATCAGGAAGAGCTCGTCGAAGTCGTCGCCCCGCACGAGCCCGAGCACGACGACCAGGGCAAGCGCGATCGCGGCCATGATCGTGATCAGGACCGTGAGCTGGTCGAGCTGGCGCGTGAGCGGCGTCTTCTCCTGCTGGACGCTCGCGAGCAGGCCGGAGATCTGCCCCACCTCCGTCCCCATCCCAGTTGCCGTCACGACCATCTCGCCGCGGCCACGCGTAACCGTGGAGTTCATGTAGGCCATGTCGACGCGGTCGCCGAGCGCTACCTCTTCGCCGATGACCGCCTCGACCGACTTCAGGACGGGAGTGCTCTCTCCGGTCAGGGCGGCCTCCTCGATCTCGAGTGTCGCTGCCACGAGGAGACGACCGTCGGCGGGCACCTTGTCACCGGCCTCGAAGGCGACGACGTCGCCCGGTACGAGCTCCTCGGCCGGGACGTCCACGAGCTCGCCGCCGCGGCGCACGTGCGCCCGGATCACGAGCATCTTCTGCAGCGCGGCGACGCTCTCGGCCGCCTTCCCCTCCTGGCTCAGGCCCAGGACGGCGTTCAGCACGGTCAGGCCCACGATCGCGAGACCCGT
>DASSCD010000004.1:0-19027 GCA_035698005.1 Gaiellaceae bacterium
CCCGAGGGCGTCGAGGCGCGCTGGCAACGAAGGTGGGAGGAGGAAGGCCTGTACGCGGCCGAGCCCGGCGCCGACCGCCCGACCTTCGTCATCGCCGTCCCGCCGCCGAACGTCACCGGCGCGCTGCACATGGGACATGCGATAAACGCGTCGATCCAGGACCTCGTCATCCGCTGGCACCGCATGCGCGGCTTCTCCACGCTGTGGCAGCCCGGGTACGACCACGCGGGGATCGCCACGCAGAACGTCGTCGAACGCGATCTCGCGAAGGAGGGGCTCACGCGCCACGACCTCGGTCGCGAGAAGTTCCTCGAGCGCACGTGGGAGTGGCTCGAGCACTACGGGGGAATCATCTACGGCCAGTTCCGCCGGATGGGGGCGTCGCTCGACTACCGGCGCGAGCGCTTCACGATGGACGAGGGCTACGTCCGGGCGGTGCTGAAGTACTTCGTCCACCTCTACGACCGCGGGCTCCTCTACCGGGACAACCGCATCGTCAACTGGTGCCCGCGCTGCGCGAGCGCGATCTCCGACCTCGAGGTCAACCACACCGACGAGGACGACACGCTGTACACGATCCATTACCCGCTCGCCGACGGCACCGGGCACCTGACGATCGCGACGGTCCGCCCGCCGACGATGCTCGCCGACGTCGCCGTCGCGGTCCATCCCGACGACGATCGCTACCGCCACCTCGTCGGCAAGGAGGCGATCGTCCCGATCGCCGAGCGGCGCGTCCCGATCGTCGCCGACGACCGCGTCGACCCGGAGTTCGGCACCGGCGCGGTCAAGGTGACGCCCGGCCACGACCCGATGGACTTCGACATCGGTCGGACGCACGGCCTCCCCGAGCTGACCGTGATCGGCCTGGACGGGAACATGAGCGAGGACGCAGGTGAGCTCGCCGGCCTCACGCAGCCGGAGGCGACGACGCGGATCGTCGAGCTCCTCCGCGAGCGCGACCTGCTCGAGTCGGCCGAGCCGTACCGGCACTCGGTCGGCCACTGCGACCGCTGCGGCACGCGGATCGAGCCGCTCATCACGTTGCAGTGGTGGTGCGAGATGACCGACCTGGCGCGGCCCGCGATCGAGGCCGTGCGGGACGGCCGCGTCCGCTTCCGCCCCGAGCGGTACACGAAGGTCTACCTCGACTGGATGGAGGCGATCCGCCCCTGGTGCGTCTCCCGCCAGCTCTGGTGGGGGCACCGCATCCCGGTCTGGTACTGCCCCGACGAGCACATGACGGTCGCCGAGACCGCTCCCGAGGCGTGCGCCGAGTGCGGGTCGACGGAGCTACGCCAGGACGAGGACGTCCTCGACACCTGGTTCTCCTCGCAGCTCTGGCCGTTCGCCACCCTCGGCTGGCCGGACGAGACGCCGGAGCTCGCCGCCTGGTACCCGAACGACGTCTCTTCGACGGACCGCGGGATCATCTTCCTCTGGGAAGCGCGCATGATCATGTCCGGCCTCGAGCTGATGGGCGAGGTCCCGTTCCACACGGTCAACATCCACTCCACGATCAACGCGCCAGACGGCCGGCGGATGTCGAAGAGCCTCGGCACCGGCATCGACCCGCTCGAGCCGATCGACGAGTACGGCGCGGACGCGACGCGCTACGGGCTGCTCAAGAACTCGTCGACGCAGGACGTCCGCTTCTCGTACGGCACGATCGAGGAGGGGCGCAAGCTCGCCAACAAGCTCTGGAACGTCTCCCGGCTGATCCTCCAGAACACTGCGGGCGCGACGCCCTCGGCGGAGCCGCGCGACCTCGAGGAGCGCTGGATCGTGGCGCGGATCGACGCGACGCGCGCCGAGGTCGAGGCGGCGTGGTCGGAGTTCGAGCTCGCGCCGTCGATGGACGCGCTCTACCACCTCACCTTCGACGACTTCTGCGACTGGTACGCGGAGGCCGTCAAGCCACGGCTGTACGAGGCCGACCCCGCTGCCGCCGCGACGGCGCTCGCCGCGCTCGAGCGACTGCTGGCGCTCCTGCATCCGGTGATGCCGCACGTCACGGAGGAGATCTGGTCGCAGCTGCCGGACCGCCAGGCGCGCCTGATCGTCTCGCCATGGCCGGAGGCAGATGACCGGTTCGCCGCGGATGCGGGCGCGCTCGACCGCGTCCAGGAGGCGGCGCAGATCTTCCGTCGCAGCGGCGTGCAGGTCGAGCTCGGCTCCGACGACGAGCGGCGCATCTTCGCCGCCGTCGTCCGCCCCGAGCGGGCGCGCGGCGACGCGAACGCGGAGGCGGAGATCGAGCGGCTGCGCAAGGAGGTCGCGCGCGCCGAAGGCATGCTCGCCAACGAGCGCTTCGTCGCGAACGCCCCGGCCGAGGTCGTCGACGCCGAGCGCGGGAAGCTCGAGCGCTACCGCCGCGAGCTTGCCGCCCTTGGCGGCTAGACACGTTCTCAGGGCAGCGGCTGCCAGCTGGGCATCGCTGCAGGAACCTGCACCGGTACGCGCTGCTGCCGGCTTCCGTCGATGCGCATCACGTAGAGCGAGGCCTCGAGGTCGGAGAGGTCGCCGCGCGAGAACGCGATCAGCCGTCCGTCGGGCGACCAGTCGGGCCACTCGTCCTCCTCGTCGTTGTCCGTCAGCTGGGTCGCGGGGCCGCCTCGCGCTGGCACCACGAAGATCTCCGAGTCGAAGTCGTCGTCCTCGCCGCCGCTGCGATCGGAGGCGAAGACGATGAAGCGGCCGTCGGGCGACCACGACGGGCTCGAGTTCGAGCCGGCGCCGGAAACGAGGCGTCGGCCCCGTCCGTCGACGTTCACGACGTAGATCTCCCCGTTGAGCGCGAGGGCGATCCGACGGCCGTCCGGCGACCAGTCCGGGGAGGACAGCGACCTCGCCTCGAGGAGAAAGCGCAGCCTGGTCCCGTCGGCGTCCACGGAGTACAGGAAGTCGCTGCCGTAGCGGTCGCGGCGCACGAAGACCAGCCTCCGTCCGTCGGGCGACCAGGCGGGATCGGCGTCCCTGAAGCCCTTCGCCTGCACCAGGACGCGCGCTCCGCGCTCGGTCGATGACGCCACGTAGATCCGGTCCTCACCTGACCTGTCGGACACGAAGGCGAGGTGCCTCCCGTCGGCCGACCACGCCGGCGAGTCTTCGTTCCTCGGGCTCGCGGCCACCAGCCTGCGGCCCGAGCCGTTCGGCGCTGCGATCTCCACGCCGAGATTCGCAGCCCGCCCGCTCGTGAACAGGATCCGTCCGTCAGGAGTCCAGCTGGGCGTGAAGTCGTGCGCCTCGTCGTCCGTCGCGCTCGACTGGCCCCGTCCGTCGGCGTTCATGACGAAGATGTCGGCGTCCCCTGCGCGATCGGAGACGAACGCGATCCGGCTCCCGTCGGGCGACCAGGTCGGCCACCAGTCCTCGACCGCTCCACCCGTGTTCGTCAGCTGCACGACTGCCGTTCCGTCGACGTTCATCACGAATATCTCGTCGTCGCCCTGGCGATCGCGGTCGGAGGTGAACGCGATGCGCGACCCATCGGGTGACCACGTGGGAAGCCCGTCCGCGTCGTCGTTCGCCGTCAGCGCGACGGTCCCCGTCCCGTCGGCGCTCATCACGTAGACGTCGGGATCCTCGTCACGGTCCGACCAGAAGGCGATCCGCGTCCCGTCCGGGGACCAGGCCGGGTTCTCGTCCCTGCCTCCGCTCGTCGTCAGCCGCACGAGGCCCGAGCCGTCCGCGTTCATCGTGTAGATCTCGCTGTTCCCGGTACGCCCGCTCGAGAAGGCGATCCTGCGGGAGTCGGGCGACCACGCGGGGTCGAAGTCGTCGGAGGCGTTCCGCGTCAGCCGCGTCGCGCCGCTGCCGTCGGCGTTCGCGGCGTAGATCTCGTAGTTCCCGTCGCGCGCCGACACGAAGGCGACGCGCCTCCCATCCGGTGAAGCTGCCGGCTCGAGGTCGACGGAGGCACTCCGCACCAGCCGCGCAGCTTCTCCTTCCGGCCCCTGGGAGTACACCTGGAGCGCGCTCGCGACTGCCGTGTACGCGAGCACGCCGTTCCGCGCGGCAGGCCCGGAGGCCCCGGCGAGCGCCGACGAGGCGGCAACGACGGCGACCACCCCCGCCACGGCGAGGGTCGGGATACGACGCAGGCTCATGCGGCGATGGTGCGCGGCGCCGCTCAAGAATTGCTCAACGCTCGAACCCGCCCGCCTACGATGGCCCGGTGACCGCGGTCGAGTGGCTCGACTCGCTCTCGCCCTGGCCCCGCGAGGGCTTCGGGCTCGACCGCATGCGCGCGCTCCTCGCCGAGCTCGGCGACCCGCAGGAGGCCTACCCCGCCGTCCACGTCGTCGGCACGAACGGGAAGTCGACCGCGACGATCACGATCGAGCAGCTGCTGCTCTCGGACGGGCTTTCGGTCGGCTCCACGATCTCGCCGCACGTCGCCGGCTGGAGCGAGCGGATCCGGCTCGACGGACAGGAGGCCGACTTCGAGGAGGCGATCGCGCGCGTCCGCGAGCCCGCTGAGCGCATCGGCGCGACGCAGTTCGAGATCGTGACCGCGGCGGCGCTGGCGGCGTTTGCCGAGCGAGGAGTCGACGCGGCCGTGGTCGAGGCCGGTCTGGGAGGCCGGCTCGACGCGACGAACGTCCTCCGCACGCGCGTCGTCCTGCTCACGAACGTCGGTCTCGAGCACACGGACGTCCTCGGCGACACGGTCGAGGCGATCGCGCGGGAGAAGCTCGCGGTCGCGAAGGATGGCGCGATCGTCGTCCTCCCCGACGCGACGTTCGCGTACCTCGTCGAGGGCAACGAGGTCAGGCTCGGCGGGGCGAGAGAGGCCGCCGAGGCGTTCGTCGGGCACGCGCTCGGTGCCGCCTTGGCGGTGACGCTGCCCGGGCGGCTCGAGCGCAGGGAGGGCGAGGTCCGGGACGGTGCTCACAATCCCGACGGTGCCCGCTACCTGGTCGAGCGGCTTCCTCCCGGCGACCACGCGATCGTCCTCTCGATCCTTCGGGACAAGGACGCCGACGCGATGCTCCGCGAGCTACGTCGTGTGGGGACGCGCCTCGTGGCCACGCGGTCCTCTTCCGACCGTGCGCTTCCAGCCGGCGAGCTCGCCGACCTCGCGCGTCTCCACTTCCCCCACGTGGAGGCCGTGGAGCAGCCCGTCGCCGCGCTGGCGCGGGCCCACGAGCTCGGGGGGCCCGTGCTCGTGACCGGATCCCTCTACCTGCTCGGCGACCTCGTCCAGGCGGAGCGGGAAGCGGCATGGCGCGCGTAGGTGAGCGCCTCTCCGTCCTCGCCTTCGCCGCGCTGCTCGTGATCGCGATCGTCGGGATCGCCTTCGGGCTGGGTTACCTGGTGGGGAAGCTTCTACTATGACGCTCGCCACGATGCCGCTCGCACAATCCGTCGACTCCGCTGACTGGACGCTCG
The DNA here is from genome assembly GCA_035698005.1 of Gaiellaceae bacterium. Classification (GTDB taxonomy): domain Bacteria; phylum Actinomycetota; class Thermoleophilia; order Gaiellales; family Gaiellaceae; genus GMQP-bins7. The sequence goes on from DASSCD010000004.1 coordinate 5,395, forward strand.
CCCGGAACGCCGGGATCGCGCTCCTCGTCGTGCTCTGGCTCGCCACGGCGTACTGGACGTTCAAGGACGCGCGCCGCCGGATCGACGACCCCTGGCTCGTCGCGCTCGCGACGCTCATCGGCTTCGTCCCGCCGTTCCTGGGGCCCATCGTCTACCTCTTCTTCCGTCCCCCGGAGTACATCCAAGACGTGCGCGAGCGGGAGCTCGAGATCAAGGCGATGGAGGAGCGCCTCTCGCTGATCGACCAGCGCTGCCCGGTCTGCCGCGCCAAGGTGGAATCGACTTACGTCGTGTGCCCGGTCTGCACGACGAGGCTAAAGCAAGCGTGCCCCTCGTGCGGGCAGCCGCTGGAGTCGCTCTGGCAGGTGTGCCCGTACTGCGCGACGGAGATCGTGCCGGGCCTGCCGGCGCTGGAGGACCTCTCGGCGCGACGGCGCCAGTCGCAGCGTCGCGAGTAGCCGTTCGCGGTCGTCTAGACTCCGCCGCCCGATGGCCCGCGAGACCACCCTCGTCCTCGTCAAGCCCGACGGCATGCGCCGTCGTCTGGCCGGCGAGATCATCGCCCGTTTCGAGCGCCGCGGCCTGGAGCTGCGCGCCGCGAGGCTGCTCAGGGTCTCGAAGGCGATGGGCCGCGAGCACTACGCGGAGCACAAGGGCAAGCCGTTCTTCTCCGGGCTCGTCGACTTCATCAGCTCCGGCCCGGTGCTCGCGCTTGCGGTCAGCGGCGAGTCGGCGATCTCGGTCGTCCGCACGATGATGGGAGCGACGAACCCGCTCGACTCCGCGCCCGGCACGATCCGCGGGGACTACGCGCTCGAGCTCTCCGAGAACATCGTTCACGGGTCGGACTCGAAGGCCAGCGCGCGCCGCGAGCTCGCGCTCTTCTTCCCCGACGGCCTTGTCTGAGCCGGACTACGTCGCTCGCAACCGCGAGCTGTGGACGAAGACGAACGAGGAGTTCACCGATGCCGCGGCCCAGCGGTCGTGGGGCGACGGGCCGATCACCTGGGGCGTCTTCGGCGTCCCGGAGGACGAGGTGCGCGTGCTCGGCGACGTCGGCGACCTCGACGTGATCGAGCTCGGCTGCGGGACCGCGTACTTCTCGGCGTGGCTTGCGCGGCGAGGTGCCCGGCCGGTCGGCGTCGACGTCACGCCGGCGCAGCTCGAGACCGCCCGCCGCCAGATGGCGGCGACGGGCATCGAGTTCCCCCTCGTCGAGGCGAACGCGGAGGACGTCCCCCTTGCGGACGCGAGCTTCGACCTCGCGGTCTCCGAATACGGCGCGAGCCTCTGGTGCGATCCGGAGCGCTGGGTGCCGGAGGCCGCTCGTCTCCTCCGCCCGCATGGGCGCCTCGTCTTCCTGACGAACAGCATGCTTTCGATCCTGTGCGTGCCGTCCGGTCCGGGCCCTGCGACGGAGCATCTGCAGCGCCCCCAGCGAGGCCTGCACCGGATGACCTGGGACCATGAGGACGGCGTCGAGTTCTTCCGCTCGCACGGAGAGTGGATCGACCTTCTCGACCGGAGTGGCTTCCAGGTCGAGCGCCTGGTCGAGCTGTACGCGCCCAAGGGCGCGAAGACGCACGAGTACTACGACACGACCACGGCCGACTGGGCGCGGAAGTGGCCCCCGGAGGATCTGTGGGCGGCTCGCAAGATCGCCTGACGCTCGCCTCGACGAGCCCGCAGCGCCGGGCGATTCTCGAGCAGCTCCGCATTCCTTTCGAGGTCGTCGCGCCGGACTACGTCGAGGACGATCCTCCCGATGCCGACTCGGAGGAGCTCGTCCGCCGGCACGCCGCGGGCAAGGCACGCTCGGTGCTCGAGCCAGGACGGCTCGTGCTCGGAGTCGACACCACCGTCGTGCTCGATGGGCGCGTCTTCGCGAAGGCGGCTGGCCGGGACGCGGCGCGGCACATGCTCGGCGCCTTTTCCGGGCGCACGCACACGGTCGTGTCGGGCGTGTGCATCCTCGGCCCGGGCGTCGAGGTCGTCGAGATCGAGCGCACGGACGTGACGTTCCGGCCCCTTGGCTCGGAGCTCGTCGAGACGTACCTCCAGAGCGGGGAGTGGGAGGGGCGCGCGGGGGCGTACGCCATCCAGGGCTTCGGCGGCCGCCTCGTCGAGCGGATCGACGGCGACTACCTCAACGTCGTCGGCCTGCCGGGCGCGCTGCTCGTCTCGCTGCTCGAGCGCCACGCGCCACATCTGCTTGCGGCCCGCTGATCCGTGTTGCGCGCATGGCGGCCGAAGGGCGATTCACTCGCCCGCAGGCCACGCACGAGATTTCCGTGCGGAGAAGGAGGGGGCTCGTGGGGGAACCATTGGTCCCCCACGCATTCCGAATCTGCTGGAAACCGCGTAGGTAGACTCGGATCCCCTTTATGGCCTGGTTCAAGACCCTTACCGGCTTCGGCGGCCGCGACATGGCCGTCGACCTCGGCACCGCGAACACGCTCGTCTACGTGCGCGGGCGCGGCATCGTGCTCTCCGAGCCCTCGGTCGTCGCGATCGACCAGCGCACGGGGGAGGTGCACGCCGTCGGGGTCGAGGCGAAGCGCATGCTCGGGCGCACGCCCGGGACGATCTCGGCGATCCGGCCGCTCAAGGACGGCGTCATCGCGGACTTCGACGTGACGGAGCAGATGCTCCGCCACTTCATCCAGAAGGTGCACCAGCACCGCTTCGCGCACCCGCGCGTCGTCGTCTGCGTCCCCTCCGGCGTCACCGGCGTCGAGAAGCGCGCCGTCGAGGAGGCGACGCTCTCCGCCGGCGCGCGTCAGGCGTACCTGATCGAGGAGCCGATGGCCGCGGCGATCGGCGCCGGCCTCCCCGTCGCCGAGCCGACCGGGAACATGATCGTCGACATCGGCGGCGGCACGACCGAGGTGGCCGTCATCTCGCTCGGCGGCATCGTCGTCTCCCAGAGCATGCGTGTCGGCGGCGACGAGATGGACGAGGCGATCGTCAACCACATCAAGAAGGAGTACAAGCTCCTCGTCGGGCAGCAGACGGCGGAGGAGATCAAGCTCGAGATCGGATCTGCGCACCGGCTGAGGGAGGAGCTGCAGGCCGAGGTGCGCGGCCGCGACATGCTCACGGGCCTTCCGAAGACGGTGATCATCTCGTCCGAGGAGGTGCGGCGCGCCCTCGACGAGCCGGTCACGGTGATCATCGACGCGATGAAGTCGACGCTCGACAAGACCCCGCCCGAGCTGGCCGCGGACATCATGGACCGCGGCATCGTGCTCGCCGGCGGCGGCGCGTTGCTGCAGGCCCTCGACGAGCGCGTGCGGCACGAGACGCAGATGCCCGTGCACCTCGCGGAGAGCCCGCTCACCTGCGTCGCGGTCGGCTCCGGGCGCTCGCTCGAGGAGTTCGAGGTGATCCACCGCACGAACCGGAGCCGAGCCCGCCGGAACGGCCTGCTCCGCTACTAGCGCCTCCCGCTTGTTGCGGCCGCGCTAACCGGCTTCTCGAGCCGGGATGCGGCCTGGGACCCAGCTACACTCGGCTGTCGTGCCCAGGGGACGCAGCGCGCGCTCGGCGGCGCTGGGCGTGACCGTCCGGCGCATCCCGTCGACCCACATGAGCTCACGAGGCGCCGGTGCGCTCCGCCGTCGGCTCGTCGTGGGGCTCCTCGTGCTCGCCTCGCTCCTGCTCATCACCATGTCGTTCCGCTCCGGCGACGACGGTCCGCTGTCCGGGGTGCAGTCGGCGGGCGCGACCGTGCTGCGGCCCTTCGCGGTCGGCGTCGAGCGCGTCGCGCAGCCATTCCGCGACGCGTACGGCTGGACCGACAGCCTGCTCAACGCTCGCTCGGACGCCGAGCGCTACCGCGCAGAAGTGCGGGAGCTCCGCCAGCGCGCGATCCAGAACGAGTTCGCGCTCCAGGAGAACGACTACCTGCGACGACTTCTCCGGTACCAGGACAGCGCGCGCTTCCCGGGCGACTTCGACCCCGTCACCGCCGAGGTCATCGGCCGCCCGCCGAACGCCTTCACGCAGGCGATCGTCGTCGCGGCAGGCTCGCGGAACGGCGTGCGCGTGAACGACCCCGTCGTGACCGCCGAAGGCCTCGTGGGCATCGTCACCCGCGTCACGCGGGGGACGGCGCGGATCCAGCTCCTCACCGACCAGGAGGCCGCGGTCTCGGCCGTCGACCTCGGGACCAGTGCGGAGGGGATCGTGCTGCATGCGCGTGGCACGCGCGAGACGCTCGTCCTCGACCGCGTGCGCAAGGAGGACGTCGTCCGCGTCGGCGACGAGATCGTGACGAGCGGCTGGAGCGCCGCCGGCCTGAGCTCCCTCTACCCGAAGGGGATCGCGATCGGCAAGGTCACGAGCGTCGGCCAGACGGACACCGACCTCTTCCAGCAGGTGCAGGTCGACCCGTTCGTCGACTTCGGCGGTCTCGACGCGGTCATCGTGCTCGTCCCCAAGGAGCGCCCGTGACCGCGGGCGATGCGCTGCGCACGGGCGGGGTCGTCTTCGCCGCCGCGGTGCTGCAGGCAGTGCTCTTCTCCACGCTGCTCGTCGCCGGGGGCGCGCCGAACCTGCTGCTCGTCGTGATCGTGTGCCTCGGGCTCATACGCGGGTCGATTGCCGGCGCCGCTCTCGGGTTCGCGGGCGGCCTCGTCGTCGACCTCCTCACGCTCGACACGCTCGGCGTCACCTCGCTCGTGCTCACGCTCGCCGGCTTCTGGGCCGGTCGCTACGGGGAGACGACGGCGCGCGGTCGACGCCTGGCGCCGCTCCTCGCCGTCGGGGTGATCACCCTGGTCGCGGCGCTCTTCTCGGTCGTGCTGCACTACATGCTCGGGGACGAGGTCGACGCGCGGCAGGCGCTCGTGTCCTCCCTCGCGCCCGAGCTCGTCCTGAACCTGCTGCTCGCGCTGCCCGTGTACGCGTTGCTGCGGGCGATCGTCCGCGAGCGCTCGGCGCTCGAGCCCACCGGCGAGGTCGAGCTCGTTGTCTGACGACCGCGGCGCGTACCACGAGCCGCGCTCGTCCTCCGGGCGCTTCCTCCCGCCGGACCCGAGGGTCCGCGAGCCGTATCGACTTACGCCGCAGCTCGCGCTGCGCGTCGGCATCCTCGGCGCGCTCGCGCTCGTCGTCTTCGGCGTCCTCTTCCTGCGGCTGTGGTCGCTGCAGGTGCTCTCCGGGGACGAGTACCTGAACGCGGCCCAGAACAACCAGCTCCGGCTCGTGCGGATCGAGGCGCCGCGTGGGCCGATCCTCGACCGGCACGGCCGCGTCGTCGTGTCGAACGTCGCCGGGACCGCCGTCCGACTGTGGGTCGGCGACATGCCGAAGCAGGGCCGGCACGAGCTCGTCGAGCGCCTCGCGGCCGTCCTCGACGTCTCCCCCCGGGCGCTGTCGCGCGAGGTGGACGAGCGACGCGGGGACCCGCTCACGCCGGTGATCGTGAAGACCTCGGTCGGCGAGGCGCAGGTCGACTACCTGCTCGAGCACCAGGCCGAGTTCCCGGGAGTCGAGATCGCACAGGTCTACCTCCGCGACTACCGCTACGGGGCGCTCGCGGCCCAGATTCTCGGCTACACCGGCGAGATCTCCCCCGAGGAGCTCAAGGCGATGCGGCGGGACGGCTACCGGGCCGGCGACCGCATTGGCAAGGCGGGCATCGAGGCCTCCTACGACACGTATCTCAGGGGCGCGGACGGCCGCTACCAGATCCGCGTCGACTCGCTCGGACGGCCGCAATCGCTGCGCGAGCTGCGGAAGGAGGTGCGCGCGGGGTACGCCCTCCGGCTCACGCTGGACGTCAAGCTCCAGCGCGCTGCCGAGCTCGCGCTCCGGTACGGGATCGACCTCGCCCACGCGGACGACCACTGGGCGGCGAACGGCGGCGCGATCGTCGCGCTCGACCCGAAGGACGGCGCCGTGCTCGCGCTGGCCTCGTCCCCGACCTACAAGCCCTCGGTCTACGTCGGGCGCACCGATCCGGAGAAGCTGGCGCCGCTCCTCCAGGAGGAGGCGGCGAGGCGGGCGAACTACCCCGGCCTCAACCGGGCGACAGCGGGGCTGTACCCGCCCGGCTCCACCTGGAAGCCGGTGACGGCGCTCGCCGGGATGCAGGAGCACGTGTTCTCCGCGTACGACTCGCTCCAGTGCACGCCCTCCGCCGAGTACGGGCTCGACCGTCAGCGCTTCCGCAACTGGAACGCGTTCGTGAACCGGCCGATGACCCTGCCCGAGGCGCTCGCCGAGTCGTGCGACACCTACTTCTACGAGATCGGCAACCGCTTCTACGAGCGCGGCTCCGAGGGCCGGGTGCGGATGCAGCAGTGGGCGCGCCGGTTCGGGTTCGGCCAGCCGACCGGGCTCGACATCGGCGGCGAGGCCGACGGCCTGCTCCCGACCCCGGAGTGGCGGAAGAAGACCTTCGAGAGCGACTGGGACCGCGCCTGGAACCCGGGCGACTCGATTCAGCTCTCGATCGGCCAGAAGGACCTGCTCGTGACGCCCCTGCAGATGGCCGCCTTCTACGCGATGCTCGCGAACGGCGGCAGCGTCGTCACGCCGCACCTCGTGTCGAGCGTCGAGCAGCCGCGTGCGAAAGCCTCTCCGCGCGTCGTCCTCCGTCGTTTTGCGCCGCCGCTGCCGAAGCCGTCCGGCGTCGACCCCGCCGCGCTCGCGGCGGTGCGCGACGGGCTCTTCCGGGCGACGCACGGGGCGAGCGGGACCTCGTCCGGCGTCTTCGGCAACTACGTGATCCCGATCTCGGGCAAGACGGGGACCGCGGAGAAGGTCGTGCCGCTGCCGGGCTACCCCGCGGGCCACCTCGAGGACCAGTCCTGGTGGTGCGGCTGGGGGCCGTCCGACAACGCAAAGCTCGTCGTCTGCGCGCTGATCGAGAACGGCGGCCACGGGTCGACCGCCGCCGCGCCCGCCGCCCTCCGCGTCTTCGAGTCCTACTTCAAGACCAAGGCCCCGCCGAGCGTCCTCGTGAGCACCGATTGATGATCGAGACCGCCGCACGCCCGAGGCTGAGGCCCGCGGGAGGCCGTGCCGAGCCCGCGCTCGTCGCCCTGCTGCGGCGTCTCGACTGGATCCTGCTCCTGGCGGCCTTCGCACTCGTCGGGTACGGCCTCTGGGTCGTCTCGGGCATCACGCAGTTCGACGTCCCGGGGGACGAGAGCTACTTCGTGGTCCGCCAGGGCGTCGCCGCAGCGCTCGGCGTCGTCGGCATGGCGCTCGCGATCGTCGTGCCGCTCGACCCCGTGCGCCGGCACTGGCGGTTCGTGTACGGAACGACGCTCGGCCTGATGGTCGTCGTGTTCGTCGCCGCCGAGACGATCCGCGGCTCGAAGCGCTGGATCGACCTCGGGTTCATCCAGTTCCAGCCCTCCGAGCTCGGGAAGGTCCTGTTCGTGCTCGCGCTCGCGGGGTTCCTCGTCGAGCGGGCGGGCAGGATCAACCGCTGGCGCACGATCCTGTACGCGCTCGGGCTCGCGGCCGGGCCGATCCTCCTCGTCTTCCTCCAGCCCGACCTCGGCACCGCCCTCGTCTACGGCGCTGCTCTCCTCTCGGTGCTGTTCTTCGCCGGCGTCCGCTGGCGGCACCTGCTCGTCCTCGTCGCCCTGGCGGCGATCGGAATCGCGTCGGTGCTCTGGATCCTCCCGTCGGCCGGCGTCCAGGTGCTGAAGCCCTACCAGACCGCGCGTCTCACGCTCGACCCGGACGCGGACCCCGGCGGGGTGACCTACAACCTCAACCAGTCGATCACCGCGGTCGGCTCCGGCGGGCTGACCGGCCGGGGCGTCGTCGAGGCGAGCCAGACGCGGCTCGACTACCTCCCCGAGCACGCGACCGACTTCGCGTTCGCCTCCCTCGCGGAGCAGCGCGGCTTCGTCGGCTGCGCGATCCTCCTGCTCCTCTACCTGCTCGTCGTGTGGCGCGGCCTGCGCGTGCTCACCGTGGCCGGAGACCTGTACGGCGCGGTCGTCGCGGGCGGCCTCGTCTTCGCGTTCCTTTTCCAGGTCTTCGTCAACGTGGGCATGACGATGGGCGTCGCGCCGGTGACCGGGATCCCGCTCCCGTTCGTCACGGTCGGCGGGTCGTCGATGGTCGCGAACCTCCTCCTGATCGGAGTGCTGCAGTCGATCCACGCGCGCGGCCGGCTCGCGGAGCGTCCCGCTCCGTGAGCGTCGTGGCCGGGATCCGCCAGGGCCTCCTCGAGGGGAGAGGCCTCTTGAGCGAGCTCCGCGACGAGCCCGTGCGCGCCGAGGGAGCCGTCGTCGTCAGCGGCATGCTGGCCGAGCAGCTCGCGCGCCAGCTCGGGGCAGGCGCGGAGCCGGGCGCAGTCGTCGCCCGCGAAGGCGTGAACGTCGCTCGAGCGGAGGCCGTCGTGCGGGTGATCGCGGGCGACCCGAGCGCGGAGGACACCGCCCTCGTCCGCGCTGCAGATCAGGAGGGAATCCCGGTCGTGCTCGTTCAACTCTGGCCGCAGGCCGAGTGGACGAAGCCGTTCGTGCTCTCGCCCTTCGTCGTCGAGTGCAAGCCGGGGGAGGGCTTCCCGGTGGCCGAGATCGCCGACCGCATCGGCGAGGCGGTCGAAGCCGCGCCGGCGCTCGCCGCGCGCATTCCGGCGCTGCAAGAGGCGGTGGTCTCTGACCTCAGGCGCGGCACGGTCGCTCGCGCCGCGCTCCTGGGGCTGCTCGGAGCCCGCGGGCCGTCTCGTCCCGCGCTCGCCCGGGAGCAGGTGCGCGCGCTCTCGCGGCTGCGCGCTCTCGACCCGCAGGCAGCGGTCGCCAACGACCCGCGTTCCGCCGCGGGGATCGCCGCGCTCGTCCTGACCGCGAGCTTCGCCTTCCGCGCAGCCGCCCGCGCGACGCGCGGCACCCTGCCCGCGCCGCTCGTGAACGCGGCCGTGGCCGCGGGGGGCACGTGGGCCGTCACGCGGGCGGTGCAGGAGCTCCAGGCGCGAATCTCGCGGCAGTAACCGCCTTTCACAGTGCTATGCGCTCTTCTGATGCGGCCGGAGGCCGGCTGTGCCGGCCGGGAGGCCAAGCGCGGTCCCTGCCGTGTCGCCCACGAGAGGAAGGGGGGCACGCGGGGGGAAACATCGTTTCCCCCCGCGACGTCCGTCCGGACGTGGTCCTAGCATGCGGCGCGAGCGACCTCATGGGAGGGACGATGCCGGACACGGAGTTGGCGGAGGAGCTGTTGCAGCTCGAGGAAGCCGACGCCTGGTTCGAGTACCTCGAGTCCACTCGGGGCCAGCTGGAGACGCGGTACGCGGAGCTCGAGCCGTGGGCGTGGGCGCGTTTGTCCCAGCGATTGCGCGCGGTGGGGGCTCGCAGAGCACGGCTGCGGCCAGCCGCCGCGTGAGCACGGGCACTCCTGGCGCAGGGGCGAGCGACGGCTCGCCCCCGTCGCATGCGGTCGCCTCGCTCGCCTGCTGCTACCGTTCCTCCCAGGTCACATGACCGCCACTGTTTTCAACACGCGCAGCGCCAGGCTCGGGCACCTGCCCGCCTGCCGGCGCGCGATCGAACGAGGAGACTCATACCTTGGCACTACGTTGGTTCCGCTTCGGGAAGAAGCAAGAGGACGCCGCGTCCACGGACGCGGCCGTCACGGAGGTCGAGGCACCGCCTGAGGTGCCCACGGAGGCGTCGGAGGCCGTCGGCCCAACCGACCCGGTGAAGAAGAAGCGTCGTCGCGGGAGCCGCGGCGGACGCGGCAGGAAGAAGCCAGGCACGCAGGCGGACGACGGCGAGCCGGCGGCTCAGGCCGAGGCACCGGCGGAGAAGCCGGAGCGCGCACCTGCGCGCAAGCAGGAGCGGCGACCCGAGCGGAAGCCGGAGCGCAAGCCCGCCCGCGGCAGCGGCCGCCGGAGGACGCCGACGAAGCGCGCGCCGCTGCCCGCAGCGAAGCGCGAGCTCCTGATCTCGGTCGACGTCGGCGAGCAGCGCGTCGCGATCCTCGAGGACGACCGCGTCGCCGAGGTCTACCTCGAGCGCCCGGAGCGGCGCTCGATCGCGGGGAACATCTACCTCGGCGTGGTCGACAACGTGCTCCCAGGCATGGAGGCGGCGTTCGTCGAGATCGGCCTCGAGAAGAACGGGTTCCTGTACGTCGACGAGATCGTCGGGCCCGAGCTCGAGGGCAGGAAGGGCGCGCGGAAGATCCAGGACCTGATCAAGCGGGGCGAGACCGTGCTCGTGCAGGCGGTGAAGGACCCGATGAAGTCGAAGGGCGCACGCCTGACGACCGAGATCTCGCTCCCCGGCCGCTTCCTTGTCTACGTCCCGAACGGCGAGGGGTTCGGCGTCTCGCGCCGGCTCGAGGACCAGGAGCGTGCCCGGCTGAAGGAGATCGTCAAGGGGCTCGACCCGAAGGGCGGGGGAATCATCGTGCGGACGGCCGCCGAGGGCGCGTCCGCCGAGGACATCGAGCGCGACCTCGTCTTCCTGCAGCGCCTGTGGAAGACGATCCAGGCGAAGACGAAGGCCGCGACGGCGCCCACGCTCGTGTACGAGGAGGCGGAGCTCCCGCTGCGCATCGTCCGCGATCTCTTCGCCGGCGACTTCGTCGGCGCGCAGATCGACGACGACCGCACGCACAAGCGCATCGTCAGCTACCTGAAGAAAACGTCGCCGCACATGATCGAGCGCGTCCATCGCTACCGCGGCAAGGCGCCGCTCTTCGAGGCGTCGGGGGTCGAGCAGGAGATCCGCTCGACGCTCGAGCGCAGAGTCGACCTTCCCTCCGGCGGCTACCTCGTGTTCGACTACGCGGAGGCGTTCACCGTCATCGACGTCAACACCGGGCGCTTCGTCGGCTCGCGGGGCAAGAGCTCGTCGGGCCGGCTCGAGGACACGATCGTGAAGAACAACCTCGAGGCGGTGAAGGAGGTCGTGCGGCAGCTCCGCCTCCGCGACATCGGCGGGATCATCGTCATCGACTTCATCGACATGTCGAACCCGAAGAACCGGGAGACGGTCGAGGAGGCCCTGCGCACGGAGCTCGAGCGCGACCGGACGAAGACCTACGTCGTCGAGATCTCCCCGCTCGGCCTCGTCGAGATGACGCGCCAGAACGTCACCGACGGGCCGAGGGAGATCCTGACCACGAAGTGCTCGGTGTGCGCGGGCGGCGGGTTCGTCGTCTCCGAAGCGTCCCATGCGCTCGACATCGAGCGCAGGCTGCGTGACCTCGCGAAGGGATCGCGCGTGCAGGGCTTCCGCGTCGAGGTGCACCCGCGCATCCGGTCGCTCCTCGCCGGCCCCGGCGGCGCGAGGCTCGAAGCGATCGAGGCGGCTGCCCGGCGGCGCTTCTACCTCGTCGAGCCCGCCGGCGAGAACGGCCACGTCCATCTCGATCACTTCGAGGTGCTGAAGCAGGGCAAGCTCGACACGCTGCGCCCCGAGGCGCCGGTCGAGGAGGGCGCGTCGCTCGAGCTCAAGCTCGTCGAGGTCGGCCTCTACGACGCGTCCGCGGGCGTCGGCAAGGTCGACGGCTGGAACGTCGTGGTCGCTGGCGCAGCGAAGCTCGTCGGGAAGAAGGTCTCGGCGACCGTCGGCCGCGTGCTCGACGGCGTCGCGTTCGCGGCGCTCGCCGACGGCGCGGTCGTGCCCACCCCGATCACCTTCGAGGCCGAGGCCGAGAAGCCGACTCGCGTTGCCAGCGCCAAGAAGGCCGACGCGGAGAAGCCAGCCGCTTCTCCGCGGAGCCGGCAGAAGAAGGTCGAGGTCGAGGAGCCGGCCGCTGCCGAGGCGACCGCGGACGAGCCCGAGGCCGTCGAGGCAATCGAGGCCGACGGGAGCGCCGCCGAGGAGGCGCCGCCGAAGAAGAAGACGCGCCGGGGGACCCGCGGCGGGCGGGGCCGCAAGAAGACGACAGCGGCGGCGGCGGCCGACGGCGAGGCCGCGACCGACGCCGAGGAAGCTGCCGCGCCGCAGCCGGACGGCCGCGCGCGCAGGCCGAGGATCCACGTGCCTCCCACGGACCGCGCCGAGAAGGAGGGGCCGGCCGAGGAGGCCGAGCCCGTCGAGCCAGTCGAGCCGGCAGCGCTGCCCGAGCCCATGCCCGACCCCGAGGCCGCCGTGTCCGACGGCGCGCCGCCGAAGAAGAAGACGCGGCGTGGGACCCGGGGCGGGCGAAAGCGCCGCAAGACCCCGGCAAACGGCCAGCCTGCGAGCGGCGAGGCCGAGGAGTCGGCGGAGGCCCCCGTGGAGGCGGTGGCCGTCGTCGAGGCTCCCGAGGCCGAGGAGTACGTGCCGATGTCCGAGTGGATCGAGGACTTCGACCGGCGGCGATAGAGAGCCGCCCGTCCGCTATCATTCCCCGGCTCGCGGGCTCGGCGCCCGCGTTTCTCACGCACGGAGACTCACGTGACCTACGCGATCATCAAGGTTGCCGGCAAGCAGTACCGCGTCCGGGAGGGCGAGCGGCTGCTCGTCGACCGGCTGGCTCAGGACGAGGGCGCGACGATCACGCCCACAGTCCTGCTCGTCGGCGGGAACGGCGAGCCGATGCTCGACCCGGATGTGAAGGTCACGGCGACCGTGCTCGGCGCGGTCAAGGGCCCGAAGGTGCGCATCGGCAAGTACAAGAAGCGAACCGGCTACCGCCGCCACACCGGCTTCCGGGCCTCGCTCACGCAGATCCAGATCGAGTCGATCGGCGCGGCCAAGCGCCAGGCCGCGGCCAAGAAGGAGGCGGCGCCCGAGACGGCGGCCGCCGAGGCTCCCGAGGAGACCGCGCGCCCGAAGGGCATGCCCTCGGGGTACGAGGACCTGACCGTGGCGGAGATCAAAGATGCGGCACCGGGCTGGAACGCCCCGATGCTCGCGGCCGCGCTCGAGTACGAGCAGGGCCACGCGCAGCGCAAAGGTGCGCTCGCCGCGATCGAGTCGGCGATCGCGGCCAAGGAGGAGGACGCGTAGATGGCGCACAAGAAGGGCCTCGGCTCCTCGCGCAACGGTCGCGACTCCGAGTCGAAGCGACTCGGCGTCAAGGTGTTCGCGGGGCAGCCGGTGAAGGCCGGCATGATCATCGTCAGGCAGCGCGGGACGAAGTTCCGCCCCGGCCCGGGCGCCGGCCTCGGCCGCGACGACACCATCTTCGCGCTCCGCGCGGGGACGGTCGAGTTCAGCCGCTCGGGCGACAAGCGCTTCATCTCCGTCGCAGCCGCGGCGGAGTAGCCGACCTCCCCGGCGGGCCTCGATGGCAGAGCTCCTGCTCCTCCTCGCCGTGCTCGCTCTCCCGGTCGCCCTCGGTGCGCTCGCGACGTTCCTGGCTCGGCCCTGGTGGTGGGGCGCGCTGTCGGCCATCGTGATCTTCTGGGTCGCGGCGATCGCGCCAGAGCCGGAGGAGGGCGAGTCGCGGCTCGCAGCAGGGGATCTCGGCTTCCTCGCCGTCGTGTCGCTCTTCGTCGCCGGCCTGGCCTGGCTCGGCGCCTGGGCCGCCCGGCGCGCTCGGGCACGGGCCTGAGGCCCGGGCGGTCGGAGAAGGCCGCCCGACCGCAGTAGGCTGGCCGCCGGATGTTCAACGACCGAGCCGAGATCCACGTCGTCGCGGGGCGCGGCGGTGACGGCGCCCTCAGCTTCCGGCGCGAGAAGTACGTGCCCAAGGGCGGGCCGGACGGCGGCGACGGGGGCCG
>DASSCD010000005.1:0-21162 GCA_035698005.1 Gaiellaceae bacterium
GTCGGCGGCGTAGTCGAGCTCGCCGCGAGGGACCTCCTCCGACGCCATCGTGATGACCGGGGAGCGCGTCGCCTCGATGATCTGCACCCTGCCCACGCGGTAGGCCTGGAAGTGCGAGATCGTCCCCGCGGCAACCCGTCCGGGGAACCGCTCGCGGAGCACATCCATGTGCTCGAGCCCGTTGAGCAGCGGCAGGACGACCCCCTGGGCGACACTCGCCGGATCGACTCGCTGCAGGGCCTCCTCGAGCGCCGGCGCCTTGACCGTGACGAGGAGCAACCCGACCGGCCGCTCGAGCTCGTCGGCGACCTCCGGACGGACGGTCGCGGCCCCGTCGGGCGACTCCACGGAGATCCCGGAGAGAGCGATGATCCCGACCGTCTCGGGACGCGCGACGCAAATCACGGGCACTCCGACAAGGGAGAGGCGCACGATGAGGGAGCTCCCGACGGCCCCGGGGCCGAGCACGGCCACGGTGCGGTTCTGCATCAGACGAGCTCCGGGTCGGCGATCAGGTTCACGATCTTCCAGTCGGAGTAGACGTCGAGAGCCTCGACCCCCGCCTCGCGCCAGCCGGTCCCGGAGCTCTTGACGCCGCCGAAGCCCATGTGCGGCTCGGAGCCGTGCGTCCCTCCGTTGACGACGACGACGCCCGCCTGCACGGCTTCCGCGAAGCGCAGCGCGCGGTGCACGCTCGCCGTGTGGATTGCCGCCGTCAGCCCGTACGGCGAGTCGTTCGCGAGCGCGATCGCCTCGTCGAGGTCTCGCACGCGGTAGAGCACGGTCACGGGCCCGAAGAGCTCGGTGCGCGAGATCTCCGCAGCGGGCGCCGCGCCCTCGACCACGGTCGGCGGCAGATGCCAGCCAGGCCCGTCGACGCGCTCGCCCCCGCACAGGACGCTCGCGCCGTCGGCGGTCGCCCGCTCGAGCGCACCGAGGATACGGTCGAGGCTCTCCTCGCTGATGACGGGCTCGGGGGCGAGCGCGGCGGCCCGCTCGAGCAGCCGCCCGCGGACGGCGTCGTACACGGCGTCGAGCACGACGACGCGGCTCGCGGAGGCGCACCGCTGGCCCGCGTTCGAGAACGCGGACGCCAGAGCCCAGCGGACGGCGTTCTCGAGGTCGGCGTCGTCGCACACGACGAGTGCGTTCTTGCCGCCGAGCTCGAGGCAGACCTTGGCGAGCCTCGCGCCTGCCTTCTCGTTGATCCCGCGGCCCGTCTCTGCCGAGCCGGTGAAGCTGACGAGGTCGACGTCCGGGTGCTCGACGAGCGCCGCCCCCGCCTCGGCGCCCGGGCCCTGGACGACGTTGAGGACGCCCGCCGGGATCCCGGCCGCGTGGGCGACCTCGCCGAAGAGCCGGGCGGAGGCAGGCGTGTGCTCGGACGGCTTCACGACCGCGGCGTTCCCACACAGGAGCGCCGGGAACGCCTTCCAGGCGACGTTCGGCAGCGGAGTGTTGAAGCTCATGATCAGGCCGGCGACGCCGAGCGGCTGGCGCACCGTCAGCACGGTGCGGTGCGGCATGCTCGCCGTCGTCGTGCGGCCGTACGAGCGCCGACCCTCGCCGGCGACGAAGAGGCCCATCTCGACCGCGGCATCCGTCTCCCCGAGCGCGACCTCGAGCGGCTTCCCTGTCTCCTCGACGACGACCGCGGACGCCTCCTCGCGCCGCTCGCGGAGGAGGAGCGCGAGGTCGCGCAGCAGGTCGCCGCGCTCGACCGGCGTGCGCTCGGCCCACGCGGGCTGCGCGGCGCGAGCAGCGGCCACGGCGCGAGCGACGTCCGCGGCTCCGGAGCGCGCGACGCGGCAGAGGAGGCTCCCGTCCGCGGGCCGCAGCTTGTCCAGCCACTCGCCGGACGCAGCCGGCGACGACTCGCCCGCGACGAGGTTCGCGACGTCCTCGACGGCTACCAAGCCGACCAGCCGCCGTCGACGACGACGTTCGCGCCGGTGACGTACGACGATGCGTTTGACGCGAGAAAGACGACGGCTCCGAGCGCCTCGCGCGCGTCGAGCATGCGCCCGAGCGGCACGCGCGAGGTGTACGCGTCGAGGAACTCCTGCGACTGGTCGTTCCAGACCCCGGCCAGCGTCAGCGTGTTCACGCGTACTCCCGCCTTCGCCCAGTACGTCGCCAGGTAGCGCGTGAGATTCAGGACCGCGGACTTCGAGACCGAGTACGCGACCGGCTTCACGAAGGTCTCGCCTCCCGCCCGCCGGAACTCGTACAGGTCCTGGACCGGGGACAGGAGCCCGTAAATCGAGGAGACGTTGACGATCGAGCCGCGGCCCTCGCGCGCCATCGCGCCGCCGACCACCTGGCAGCAGAGGAACGCGCCCTTCACGTTCACGTCCAGCACCGCGTCGAACGACTCCTCGGGGTACGTCTCGAACGGCCCGACCTCCTCCGCGGGTGCATCGGGCGGCGAGTCGAGCGCCGCGTTGTTCACGAGCAGGTGCGGGACCCCCCACTCGGCCTCGACCTCTCGCAGCACCGCCTCGATCTCGACCCGGTCGGTCACGTCCACCCGGTAGGCGCGCGCTCCCTCGGGCACGTCGCCCGCCGCGACGTCGAACACGGCCACGCGCATCCCGCGCTCGACGAGCCCGGCCGTGTAGACCGAGCCGAGCTGCCCCATGCCACCGGTGACGACGGCGACGCGTCCGTCGAGATCGAACAGGGGATCGGTCACGCGGCCTCCTTCCGCGCCAGCCAGACCGCGTCGCACAGCTCGCGCACGCAGCCGTACCCGCCGCGGCGCGTGAGCACGAGCCCCGCGAGCGGCACGACCTCGGGCCACGCGTCCGCCGGCACGACCGGCAGCCCGACCGCCCCCAGGCAGTCGGCGTCGTTCACGTCGTTGCCGAGGTACGCGGTCTCCTCGAGGGCGACACCCCGACGGGACGCCTCCTGGCGCAGGACGGGGAGCTTGTCGTCGACGCCCTGGATGCAGGCCGCGCCGATCTTCTCAGCGCGCGCGCCGACCGCGGGGTTCACCTCGGTGGAGAGGATCAGGTGCTCGACGCCCACCGCCGCCAGCCGCCGGAGCCCGAGCGCGTCGCCGCGCCAGCAGGCGATGCTCTCCTCGCCGTGCTCGTTCGTCCACACGCGGTTGTCGGTGAAGACGCCGTCGAAGTCGAACACCGCGAAGCGGACCGCGTGGAGCTCGATCACTGCTCGCGGGCGGCGAGGGGCTTCTCGGCGAGCTCGACGTCCTCGTGCGTGACGTCCTCGTGGGCGGAGAGCGCGCGCAGGAGCGTTCCGCCCAGCAGGCGGTCCAGCTCGTAGGGCGGAAGGCCGCCGTCCGCGGGCGAGCGCGCCTCGACGTCCCCTGGCGCGAGCACGTGGCCGGCGGTGAGGTCGCGCGCGGCGACGAGCTTCTTGCCCATCTTCTGCAGCGGGCGCTCCTCGCTCGGCAGGCGTCGCTTCACCCCGTCCCCGAGCGCCGCGGGAACGCGGTGCAGGTCGCGCACGAACCGGCGCATCCCGTCGGGCATCAGCGAGTACGGATGGTCCGTGCCCTTCCAGGCGTGGTTCAAGGTGAAGTGCTTCTCGAAGGCGCGCGCGCCGAGCATGAAGGCGACGGGCGCCATCGCGATCCCGTTGTGATGGTCGGAGAGCCCGATGACGAACTCGGGATAGCGCTCCTTCAGCACCGCGATCACCGAGAGGTTGAGGTCCTCGACCTCGGCCGGGTAGGAGGCCGTGCAGTGGAGGACGCAGAGCTGCGTGTTCACGGCCGCGATCGCCTCGACCGCACGGTCGACGTCCTCCAGCGTCCCCCCGCCCGTCGAGAGGAAGAGCGGCGTGCCGTAGCCGGCGACGTGGCGCAGGAACGGCACGTTCGAGAGGTCGCCCGAGGCGAACTTGAACGCGTCCACGCCGAGCTCGGCGAGGAAGTCGGCGCTCGGCTCGTCGAACGCTGCAGCGACGAACGCGAGGCCCTCCTCGCGCGCGTAGCGGCTGAGCTCGAACCAGTCGCTCTTTCCCAGCTCGAGCGCCTCGCGGTGCTCGCCGTACGTCCGCCCGAAGCTGTTCTCGTTGTCGTAGGGCGAGTCGTAGAACGCCCGCGTGAAGAGGCGCCGGTTGTCCCGCTTCTGAAGCTTCACCGCGTCGACGCCGCACTCGCGCGCGGCGTGGATCAGCGCCTTCGCCTTCTCGAGCTCGCCCTGGTGGTTGTGGCCGATCTCAGCGAGGACGTAGGCAGGCCCGTCGTCCGCGATCCGGCGTCCGTTGACGATGAGCTCGGGCACGGGACGATGGTACTCGGGTGGCGGGCCTAGGCGTCGCCCAGCGCGTCGTGGTACGCATCGACCATGGCCTTCGTCGCCGCGTCCCAGGAAAGCTCCTTTCGGACCTTCTCGCGCGCGGCCGCGCCGAGTCGCTGGCGGAGCTTCTCGTCCCCGAGCAGGCGCTCGATCGCGCCGCGGAGCGCCGCCGAGTCGCCCGGCGGCACGAGCAGCCCGGTGACGCGCTCCTCGACTGCGTCGCGGAGGCCGCCGACCCTGGCCGCGACGACCGGCCGGCCATGGGCCATCGCCTCGCGCGCGACGACACCGTAGCCCTCCCGCCGAGAGGGGCAGACCACGACGGCGGCCCGCTCGTAATACGGGCCGAGCTCGCCCGGAGGCACGAATCCGACCGCCTCCGGCACGCCGTTGCGGAGCGGCCCGTCGCCGACGATGACCCTGGGCAGCCCGGCCGTCGCGCGGAGGAGCTCGGGCACGCCCTTCTCCTCCGACAGACGTCCCACGTAGAGCACGTGCGGCGGCTGCTCCGGCTCCGCGACCTCGTCCGCGATCTCCACCCCGGCCGGGACGACACGAACCGCCCGAGCACCCAGCCGCCGCGCCTCGCCCGCGAGGAACTCCGACGGGCAGAGGACGAGCCGCGCACGGCGCAGGAGCACGCGTGCGAGCAGCGGCACGCGCCGAGCGAGCTCGACGTCCGTGCCCCAGAGCTGGACGACGAACGGCTTCCGGGTCGCGAGCGCGGGCAGGGCGGACGGGAGCCAGTGCGCGTGCACGAGGTCGACGTCGCGTGCCGCCCGCCGCGCCGCGGTCGCGTAGGAGAGGACGAAGAGTGGGAGCAGCACCAGCTTCCAAGGCCGCCGCCGGAGGTTCCCCGCGATCCCGTGCCCGTACGCGAGACCGAGGTGTCGGAACGACGCGGGTGACACCACGCGCACGTCGAGCCCCGCCGCGCGCAGGTGCTCGACCGCGTCGCGCACGAACACGCCGGCGACGTCGCCGGGCCGCCTCGGATAGGACGTCGTGAGGACGAGGATCTTCACTGCGGCCCGGCCTGCCGCCCGAAGACGACGGGCAGCGCGACCGCGAGCGCCGCGAAGACGTAGAAGTAGTAGAAGGTCATCGTCAGGTAGAACAGGTTCGCGACGAGCGTCGCCACGAGCGCGGCGGTCATCCCCCAGGCGAGCGGTCTGACCCTGGCGGCCAACGGGTCGCGCGCTGCCGTGAGCGCGCGGCCGAGCCTCCGCGCTGCCCCCAGCCCTCGGAAGAGCCACACGACGAACACGCCGAAGAGCGCCGTCCCGACGAGCCCGGTCTCGACGAGCGTGGCGACGTAGAACGAGTGCGGGCCGAAGTCCTCCTTCCCTGTCACGAACTCGTAGTAGACGGCGAAGTTATTCAGCCCGAGCCCGAGGAACGGATTCGTCGAGAGCACGTCCGGGACGAAGCCGTACACCTCGAAGTGGGGCGACGCGGCGGCCGAGCTCGTGTTCGTCCGTGCGCGCAGCACGGTGAGGAAGAAGTCGAGCCGGGCGAGGACGACGGCGGCGAGGACGAGGACGACGGCGCCGAGCGGGACGAGGAACGCCGGACGACGGAGGTATCGGCGGTACGGCAGCACGAGCACGAGCGCGCCGCAGCCGAGGCCGAGCAGCGCGCTCCGCGACAGGGTCGCGAGCTCGACGACGAGCAGGAAGCCGAGGAGCACAGCGAGCGGCAGCCGCAGGCGATGACCCGCCTCGAGCCGGAGGTAGAGCGGCGTCAGGACGAGGAGCGGGATCACGAGCTCGATCCCGAGGTGGTTCGGGTCGCCGGTGAGCGCGTTCGGCCGGAAGACCTCCTGCGTCCCGCCGACGGCGCCGAAGACGTTGATGCCGGTCTGCCGCGACGTGATCGGCTCGATCAGCAGCTCGTCGAGATTCGCGCCCGTGAGCTCGGCGAGGACGAGCTGCACGACCCCGTACCCCGCGTTCAGGACGATCCCGCCGACGAACGCCGCCAGCGTGTACCAGTAGAACGTCCGGGAGCGCCTCGCGAGCAGCGCGACGCCGGTCACGAGGAAGCCGAAGTGGAGCACGAACTTCACCATCCCCTTCGACCACTGGGCGAGCGCTTGGCCCGTGTCGAGCGAGTAGAAGCCCGCGAGGTAGAGGAGCGCGAACGCGACGAAGAAGCCGAGGGCGACCGCGGACGTGCGCGTGAGCCTTGCATCCGATTGCTCGAAGCGGTCCCAGACGAAGAGAACGAGGAAGACGGAGGTGAGGACGTCGGAGAGCGTGAGCGAGCCCGCCAGCTCCCACTGGAGCTTGTGGAACGTGACGGTGAGGATCGTCGCGAGGAAAAGGCCGTCCAGCACGGGCTGCACGAGCACTCGCTCGCCGGCGGGCGCTCGGAGCGGGAGCGCGTGCGTGGTCACGCGGCGATCTCCCGGAGCAGGGCCGCGGTCTCCTCCACGCGGGCGCGGCGGGAGAGGCGACGGCGAGCGTCGTCGGGGAGCTCGACCGCGGGGAGGCCGCCGTTCGCGAACCGCGCATGGAGGCCGGCGAGCGCGTCGCGGATGCCCTCGACGTCGTCGGGTGCGACGACGACGCCAGCGCCCGTCTCGCGGACGAGCTCCGCAGCGGCGCCGTCCGGCGGGACGACGGCGAGGATCGGCCTGCCCGCAGCAAGGTACTCGAAGATCTTTCCGGAGAGGACGCCTCTGCCGCGCCCGCCCGCGTCGGGGACGAGGAGGAGCAGCGCCTCCGAGTCGCGCTGGAGCCGCAGCGACTCCGTGCGCGGCGCGTAGTCGACGAGCTCGAGCCGGTCGCCGAGCCCAAGGCTGGCAGCCCACTCGCGGTCGGTCGAGCGGAAGTCGCCGACGAACCGCGCGACGACGTCGAGCCCGGAGTCGTGCAGTGCCTGCAGGAACGGCTTCGGGTCGCGCTTCCCGAAGAAGCTGCCGGTGTGCGTGATCCGGAAGCGGGGCGCGGGCCGGTACTCGAGCCCGACGAAGTCGTCGAAGTCGCACCCGTTCGGGATCGTGCGCACGATGCCGCGCGGCCCGAGCGCGCGGACCTCCTCTGCGATCGCCTCCGACACGCACGAGACCGCGTCCGCACGACCGACGACGAGGCGCGCGAGACGCTCGTTCGCCGCCTGGCGCGCGCGCGTCGCCGTCGTGTCCGCGCGGCGGTGCTGGTTGGCGACGAGCGGGTCTCGGAGGTCGGCGAGCCAGCGCGCGCCGGTCGCCTTCTGGACCGCGGCGCCCACGAAGTGCACCGATCCGGGCGGCGAGGTCGTCAGCACGGCGTCGATGCTCTCGCGGCGCGCGAGCCGGATCGCGGCCGGAATCGCGGTCAGGTTCCAGGTCACGCTCGCGTCGGGCACGAGCAGCCGCCGCGCGGTCACCTGCGCCTGGACGAGCGCGCGTTCCAGCCCGTCCGCGGCACGCAGCTCCTCGGCCGGCTTGCGCGCACGCGGGCCGAGGTAGCGCACGCGGTGCACCCACGCCTGCGTCGGAACGAGCAGCTCGGGGTCCCGGTGCACCCACTTCGGGTCTTCGGGCGCGAGCACGTGCGTCTCGATTCCGAGCGCGGGGAGGTACTGCGCGAGCTTCAGCGAGCGCTGCACACCGCCGCCGCCCGCCGGCGGAAAATACATCGTCACGAGCAGCACCTTCACCGGCGCGAAGCGTAGAGGTCAGTCGAGCGCGGCGAACGCCTCGCGGGCGGCGTCGAGCGTCGCCTCGATCTCGGCCTCCCCGTGCGCGGTCGAGACGAACCCGGCCTCGAACTGCGAGGGGGCGACGTAGACGCCGCGGTCGAGCAGCGCGCGGTGGAACGCCGCGAAGCGCGCCGTGTCCGCCGTCGTCGCGTCGTTCCAGCTCGTCACCGGAGCATCGGCGAAGAAGAGGCCGAACATGGTCCCGGCGCGCGCGAGCTCCACCGGCGCATCGAGAGCCGCGAGCCCGTCGACGAGCCGCCCCGTCGCCGCGTCGACGCCGGCCCACACGCCCGGCTCAGCAAGCTCGCGCAGCGTCTCGATCCCGGCCGTCATCGCGAGTGGGTTCCCGGCGAGCGTGCCCGCCTGGTAGACGGGGCCGGCCGGCGCGACCAGCTCCATGAGCTCGCGCCGCCCGCCGTAGGCGCCGACTGGCAGCCCGCCGCCGATCACCTTCCCGAGGGTCGTCAGGTCGGGCGTGACGCCGTACAGCGCCTGCGCGCCGCCGGGATGCACGCGGAACCCGGTCATGACCTCGTCGAAGACGAGGAGCGCGCCGTGCTCTGCCGTGACCGCGCGGAGCCCCTCGAGGAACCCGGGCAGCGGCGGCACGAGGCCCATGTTCCCTGCGACCGGCTCGACGATCACCGCCGCGATCTCGTGCTCCGCGAACATTTGCTCGACCGCCTCGAGGTCGTTGTACGGCGCGCTGAGCGTGTCCCCGACCGCGCCCGGCGTGACCCCCGGCGAATCGGGGAGGCCGAGCGTCGCGGCCCCGGAGCCGGCCTGCACGAGCAGGACGTCGGCGTGGCCGTGGTAGCCGCCGGTGAACTTGACCACCTTCGCGCGCTCCGTGTAGGCGCGGGCGAGTCGCAGTGCGCTCATCGTGGCTTCCGTCCCCGAGCTCACGAAGCGCACGACCTCGAGGCTCGGCATCGCGTCGCGGATCAGGCGCGCGAGCTCCAGCTCGAGCGGGCTGGGGGCGCCGTAGCTCGTCCCGCGTCCGACGGCCTCGACGAGCGCCGCCACGACGCGCGGGTGCGCGTGCCCGAGGATCAGCGGGCCCCACGAGAGCACGTAGTCGACGTACCGGTTGCCGTCGACGTCGACGAGGTACGCACCCTCGCCGCGCTCGACGAAGAAGGGCGTCCCTCCGACCGCCCGGAAGGCGCGTACCGGGGAGCTGACGCCGCCTGGCATGAGCCCGGTCGCCTCGGCGAACAGGCGCTCGGAGGCCTCGCGCGTCACCCGGAGACCGGAGCGAGTACGCGGGCCAGAGACTCGGCGGCGGCCTCGCCGGAGGCGATGCAGTCTGGCACGCCGACGCCGCGGTACGCGGCCCCCGCGACGGCGAGCCCGGCGTGGGCCTCGAGCGCCGCCTCGATCCGCTCGACGCGCTCGACGTGGCCGAGCACGTACTGCGGCATCGAACGCGGCCAGCGGTGGACGCGGACGAAGGACGGATCCGCAGTGATCCCGAGCAACCCCACCTCCTCGCGGGCGAGCACGACGAGCTCGTCGTCGGGCTCGCGCGACGTGTCACGCGCGCCGAAGCGGCCAGTGTGGACACGGACCAGCACCGACCCTGCCGGCGCGCGGCCCTCCCACTTGCTCGACGTCCACGAGCACGCGAGGACGTCGGAGCCCTCGGCGCGCGGCACGACGTAGCCGTAGCCGTCGAGCGGGTGCGGGACGTCCGCGGCTCGAAAGCCGAGGCTGACGAGGACCGAGGAGGCGTAGGGGATCTCGGCGTGGGTGTCAGCGAGGTCGCGGTCGAGGCTCGCGAGCAGCTCAGCGGCCGCGAACGCCGGTGTCGCGAGCACGACGCCGTCCGCCTGGACTCGTTCGAGGCCGGCGAGCATGAGGACGTACCCGTCGCCGCCGCGCTCGAGTGCCGTAACCGGGACGGCCGTGCGCACGGTCGTCCGCCGGAGGCTGCCGACGAGCGCATCCACGAGCGTGCCGAGCCCCGAGCGTAGGGCGACGAACGGGGGCAGGGCGCCGCCCGTGGGGGCGGGCTGGGCGAGAAGCCCCGTGATCACGCTCCCGTGCTCCAGCTCGAGCGCTCGTAGGACGGGGAACGTCGCCGCGAGCGAGAGCCGGTCGCCGTCACCGGCGTAGATGCCGGTCGTCAGCGGCTCGACGAGATTCTCGTACGCCTCCGGCCCCAAACGGCGTGTGAAGAACGACGCAACGGATTCGTCCTCGCCCACGGGCGCGGGCGGGAGGTCGACCTCCGCCGCGAGCCGCTCTCTGCCCTCGGGCGAGAGGAGTGGATTGTCGGCGAGCGCGTCGAGGTCGGTCGGGACCATGCCCGTGAGGCCCGCCGGCAGCGGGTGCAGCTCGCCGTGGCGGCGGACGAACGTGCGGGCGTTCTCCGGCCGCCGGCCGACGAGCTCCTCGCCGAGGCCGAGCTCCTCGCACAGCTCCTGCCCGCGGGCCTTGCGCGAGAGGAAGCTGTCCGGGCCGCCCTCGACCAGGAAGCCCGCGGCGTGCTCGGTGAGGAGCTTGCCGCCGAGCCTCGCGTCCCCCTCGAGGAGCGTGAGCTCGGCGTCCTCGAGCAGCGCCTCCAGGCGCCGCGCGGCCGCGAGGCCGGCGATTCCCCCGCCCACGACGGCGATCCTCATGCCGCGTACGCCTCCGTCCAGGCGGCGGCCCGGTCGCGCACGATCTCGGCGAGAGTGGCGATGAAGCGAGGGTCGTCGTTCAGGGCAGGCGGGCGCTCGAGACGGACGCCGATGCGCTTCGCGACTCCCTGCGCGCGGACGTCGACGTCGAACAGGAGCTCGACGTGGTCGGAGACGAAGCCCACCGGGACGGAGACGACGTCTCGCACTCCCCGCTCCGCGAGTTCCTCGAGGTGCTCGCCGAGGTCAGGCCCGGCCCAGGGCTCGGGCGTGCGCCCGGCGGACTGGTAGCTCCAGGACCAGCGCTCGGGCGGGAGGCCCGCCCGCTCGCCGACGAGGCGCGCGGTCTCGCGGCACTGCGCGTCGTACGGGTCGCCACCGGCGAGGACGCGCTCCGGAAGGCTGTGCGCGCTGAAGACGACGTGCACGCGGTCGCGCTCCTCCTCGGGCCAGCGCGCGAGCCCCTCGGCCACGCGGCCCGCGAAGGCGTCGATCAGCCCGGGGTGGTCGTGGTAGCTCCGCACGTGCGCGAGCTCCATCTGGCCGCGGTAGAGCTCGAGCCCGTCGGCGATCTTCTGCTCGTAGCGCGCGACGGACATGGCGCTGAACTGCGGCGCGAGGACGACCCCGACCGCGTGCGTCACCCCGTCCTCGAGCATCTCGCCGACGACCTCCTCGATCCAGGGCGACCAGTGGCGCATGCCGAGATAGCAGCGGAAGCCGTCCCCGAGCTGCCGAGCGACCGCGTCGACCTGCACCCGGGTGGCGTCGAGGAGCGGCGAGCGGCCGCCGATCGCGCGATAGCTCTCGGTGACCTCCTCGAGCACGTCCCGAGAGGTCGTGCGTCCCGACCGGATGTCCGCCAGGTAGCCCGGTAGCTCGTCGAGCGACGCCGGCCCTCCGTAAGCCATGACCAGGACGCCGACCGTCAGGATGAGCTCCGCTCCCTGACGTGCTCGACGAGGCGCTTCACGTTGTCGACCGGCGTCTGCGGGACGAGACCGTGCCCGACGTTGAAGACATGGCCTGCGCGGCCGGCGGCCCGGTCGAGGACGTCGTCGATCCGGAATCGGAGCTCGCGCCATGGCGCGAGCAGCGCCGCCGGGTCGAGGTTTCCCTGCACCGGCCGGTCGAGCCCGACCCGAGCCCACGCTTCGTCGAGCGGGAGCTGCCAGTCGAGGCCGAGGACGTCGCCACCGCACGCCGCGGCGTCCTCGAGGTACGCGGAGGTCCCGAGCGAGAACGAGATCACCGGCACGCCCGACCGTGCCACCGCGGCGAAGAGCTCGCGATTGTGCGGCGCGACGTAGCGGAGGAAGTCCTCGCGGCCGAGCGCGCGTCCGACCCACGAGTCGAACACTTGCAGCGCCTGCGCCCCCGCGCGCGCCTGCGCGAGCAGGTAGTCGGCCTGCACGGTGACGAGCTTGCCGAGGAGCCGCTTCCACGCGGCAGGCTCGGAGATCATGAACGCCTTCGTCCGCGAGAAGTCCCGCGACGAGCCGCCCTCGATCGCGTAGCTCGCGAGCGTGAACGGGGCGCCCGCGAAGCCGATGACTGGCACGTCCCGCCGCTCGAGCTCCGCCCGCACGAGCGCGATCGCCTCGAGCGTCCCGGCCATCGTCTCCTCCGCGGGCGGCGCGGCGAGCAGGTCGACGTCGCGCGGCCGCGAGATCGGATTGCCGATCCGCGGGCCGTCGCCCTTGACGAA
Organism: Gaiellaceae bacterium; assembly: GCA_035698005.1. Classification (GTDB taxonomy): domain Bacteria; phylum Actinomycetota; class Thermoleophilia; order Gaiellales; family Gaiellaceae; genus GMQP-bins7. The sequence goes on from DASSCD010000005.1 coordinate 12,291, forward strand.
CTCGAGGTCGAGCCCCATGCCGACGAGCGGCGGGAGGATGTCGGAGAAGACGATCGCCGCGTCGAGCCCGAAGGCGTCCACGGGTTGGAGCGTCACCTGAGCGGCGAGCTCCGGCGTGCGGACGACCTCGAGCAACGAGTGTCGCTCGCGCAGCGCCCGGTACTCGGGCATGTACCGCCCCGCCTGGCGCAGGAGCCAGACGGGCGTCCGCTCGACCGGCAGGCCGCGGCACGCCCGCAGGAAGTGGGCGGTCGGCTCGCTCTCGGTGACCGCGCCCGCGGGGGCGGTCACGGCCTGCTCTGCCACGCCACCCTGCCGACGAAGAACGGGCCGAGGCGCTCCAGGTGGAGCGAAGTCTGGCGCGTCTTCCGCATCCGCTGGACGATGATCGAGAGCGGGTGCAGCTCCGGCCCCAGGAGCCCGACGACGAAGTCGTTGTCCGCGCGGTCGAGGCCGTGGCAGGCGAGCCGGATGTCGTAGCCGAGCCCGGCGCGGCCGAACGCCATCCCGACGCCTCCGTGCTCCATCAGGATCGCGTTCTGCTCCTTGCGGGAGAGCTGCTCGAACGAGCCGGCGCGCCGGAGCGGGTACCAGATCGCCCACGGCAGCGCGGGATCGAGGACGCGCCGACGTGGCCGCCCGACGAGCGTCTCCTCGAGGTCCTGCTCGTGCCCGATCGCGTACGTGCGCCCGAGCATCGTCAGCTCGCGCCTCGGCTCGAGCTCGGAGAACGGCCGCGACTGCAGGAACCCGCGCAGCTCGGAGACGAAGGCGGCCGGGTCTTCGCTCAGCGTGAGGAGGGCGACGCCCGTCGGGTCGCTGACGTCCTCGTACAGCGTCCCCTCGACGCCCGCCGACTCGAGCGCCGAGACGAGGGCACCCGTGTCGCCCGCCCCGCCGAACGCCTGCAGCTGCATGAAGAGCCGCCGGTCGAGCGAGGTCGTCTCGCCCTCGGCCGTGCGGCCGTGCTCCGCGACGTCGGTCGCGTCGCGAGCGTCCTCGGCGGGACGGTCGTCGACGCGCGCCTTCACGCGGTCCCGTGCAGCCACCGAGCCGCGTCCCTCGCGTGGTAGGTGACGACGAGGTCGGCGCCCGCTCGCCGGATGCCCGTCAGCACCTCGAGCACGGCGGCGCGCTCGTCCAGCCAGCCGTTCGCTGCTGCGGCCTTCACCATCGAGTACTCGCCGCTCACGTTGTAGGCCGCGAGCGGGAGCTCGGGGAAGCGCTCGTGCACGCGGCGGACGACGTCGAGGTACCCGAGGGCCGGCTTGACCATGAGCCCGTCGGCGCCCTGCTCGACGTCGAGAGCGGCCTCGCGCAGCGCCTCGCGCGCGTTCGCCGGGTCCATCTGGTGGCTGCGCCGGTCGCCGAACGCGGGTGCGCCCTCGGCCGCCTCGCGGAACGGCCCGTAGAACGCGGACGCGTACTTCACGGCGTAGGAGAGGACGGCGACCCGCTCGTGGCCCTCACCGTCGAGCGCCGTTCGGATCGCGCCCACCATGCCGTCGATCATCCCGCTCGGGGCGACGACGTCCGCCCCCGCCTCGGCGTGGGACACGGCGATCCGTCCGAGCACCTCGAGCGTCTCGTCGTTCAGCACGTATCCCTCCGCATCGAGGAGCCCGCAGTGGCCGTGATCCGTGTACTCGCACAGGCACACGTCGGTCACGACGACGAGCTCCGGGCTTGCGTCCTTCAGCGCGCGGACCGCCTGCTGGACGACCCCGTCCACGGCGTGGCTCTCCAGCCCGAGCGAATCCTTCTCGTCCGGGATGCCGAAGAGCAGCACGGCCTTGATGCCGAGCGAGAAGAGCTCCCGCGCCTCGCCTGCGAGCGCCTCGACGGAGAGCTGGTCGACGCCCGGCATCGAGGAGACCGGCACACGTCTGCCGCCTCCCTCGACGACGAAGAACGGGTGGACGAGGTCGTCGGGCGTCAGCGACGTCTCGCGCACGAGATCGCGGAGGGCGGGCGTCCGGCGCAGGCGCCGAGGCCGGGCGGCGCCAGGCCCGAGCCGGAGCGCCTCGAGCGGGTCGGTGTCGAAATCCGTCATGTGTCTTCCCCGAGATGCACTGCGAGCGCCCGAATCATGCCCTCCCCGGTCGCATCGTCGGCGACGAGGTCGACCCGAAGCCCTTCGGCTCGCGCCACCTCGGCCGTCGATGGCCCGATGCAGACGACGAGCGTGTTCTCCGCCGGAGACGCCGCGGCTGCGAGCGAGCGAGCCGCTGAGCCGCTTGCGAGCAGGATCGCGTGCGCGCGCTCGAGCTCCATGCGCTCCTCGGCCGCCGGCTCGCGGCTCAGGGTCCGGTAGGCGTCGACGACGTCGACCACAGCTCCCCGGTCACGAAGCAGGTCCGCGAACGACCGCTCCGCGATCTCCGACTGCGGAAGGAGGACCCGCGCCCCCGCGAGCGGCTCGAGGCCGTCCGCGATCTCCCGCGCGGCGAAGCGCTCCGGCACGAAGGCGGGCTCGACGCCGAGCTCGCGGAGCGCGCCGGCCGTGACGGGGCCGACGGCGGCGGTCTTGGCGGCGGCGCCCCCGACGGCCGGGCCGGCCGCGCGGACCGCGTTCGCGCTCGTGAAGACGGTCCACTCGTAGCCGCCGCGCTCGACGAGCCGCCGGAGCTCGCCGCCGTCCTCGAGCAGCTCGACCGCGATCAGGGGCACGACCGACACCTTCGCCCCGAGCCGCTCGAGACCAGCGACGAGCGCCCCCGCGTGCTCGTGGGGGCGCGTGACGACGACGCGCTTGCCCTCGAGCGGGCGCTCAGCCACGAGCCGCCTCGAGGATCGCGTCGGCCCCCGCGTGGCGCGCGTCGCGCGCGAGGCGCTCGCCGACCTTCTCGGGCTCGCCCCGCCCCGAGACGCGGACGACGTCGCGCCCGTCCGGCAAGGCCACGAGCCCGTCGAGCTGGATTTCCTCGCCGCTCGGGGTCCCGTATGCGGCGACCGGCGCGGTACAGCCCGCGCCGAGCGCGCGCAGGAACGCCCGCTCCGCGGTCGTCGCCGCCCGCGCAGCCGAGTCGTCGACGGCGGCGAGCAGCTCGAGCGTCGCGGCGTCGTCGGCACGGCACTGGACGGCGAGCGCGCCCTGCCCCGGCGCGGGGACGAAAACGTCAGCGTCGAGCCACTCGGCGACCTCGTGCTCGAGCCCGAGCCGCGCGATCCCGGCCGCCGCCAGCAGCGTGCCGTCGTAGTCCCCCTCGCGCACCTTGCGGATGCGGGTCTCGACGTTGCCCCTGATCGAGCGCACCTCGAGGTCGGGGCGAAGCGCGCGCAGCTGCGCGGAGCGGCGGAGGCTGCTCGTGCCGACGATCGCGCCTGCCGGGAGCTCGTTCAGCACGCCGCTGCGCGAGACGAGGCAGTCGCGCACGTCGTCGCGCAGGCACACGGCTCCGAGCACGACTCCGTCGACCTCCTCCGTCGGCAGGTCCTTGAGCGAGTGGACGGCGAGGTCGATCGTGCCCGCGCGGAGCTCCTGGTCGAGCTCGGCGGTGAAGAGCCCCTTGCCGCCGATGGCGGGGAGCGGCTCTCCGCTCGCCTGCGTCCGGTCGCCGCGCGTGACGACGGGGCGCGCCTCGGTCGAGAGACCGGGATGAACGGCTTCGAGCAGCGCGCAGACCCGCGCCGTCTGCGCAAGGGCGAGCGCCGAGCCACGAGTGCCGACGACGACCGCCGCCCGGGGCGGCGGCGCGCTCACGGCTCGCGGGGGGCTGCGAGGTCGAAGAGCTCGCGAACGGCGGCCGCGACCTCGTCCGCGTCGCCGCTGCCCGCGCGCTCGCGCAGGCGCACGGTGGGATCGTGCAGGAGCTTCTTCACCAGCGAGTGCGAGAGGTGCTCGATGCGCTCGGCGGTCGCCGGGTCGACGTCGCCGAGGTCGGCGAGCGCGCGCTCGAGCTCCTGCGCACGCACGGCCTCCGCCCGGCGGCGGAGCTCCGCTACGAGTGGCTCGACCTCGAGCTCGCGCCGGCGACGGCCGAACGCGGCCACCTCCTCCTCGACGATCTCCTCGACGCTCGGCACCTCGCACAGTCGCGCGGTCAGCGCGCCGTCGAGGCCGGCGCGGAGGTCGTCGACGTCGAAGAGGGACACGCCCGGCACATCGGCGGCGGTGCGCTCGACGTCGGCGGGGACGGCGAGGTCGACGAGGACGAGCGGCCGCTCGCCGCGCGCGGACATCGCCGCACGAACGGCGTCCTCGTGCACGACCGGGAGCTCGGAGGCAGTCGCCGAGACGACCACGTCGGCCCACGCCAGCGCCTCCTCGAGCCGGTCGAGACCGAAGGCCTGCGCGCCGAACGGAGCACCCGCCTCTCCTGCCCGCTCCGGCGTTCGGTTCGCGACCGCGACCTGCGAGACGCCCCGGCGCGCGAGCGCCTTCAGCGTCTGGAGCCCGATCCGCCCGGCGCCGATCACGAGTGCGCGTCGCTCTCCGATGCCGCCGCCGAGTGCGCCGTCGGCGAGCGACACCGCCATCGAGCTCGCCGTGGCGGGATTGGCGCCGATCGCGGTCTCCGAGCGCGCCCTCCGCCCGGCCGTGATCGCTGCACGGAAGAGGAGCTCGAGCACGGGGCCCACCGTGCCGTCCCGCCTCGCGCGCTCGTACGCGCTTCCGACCTGGCCGAGGATCTCGGCCTCGCCGAGGACGAGCGAGTCGAGCCCAGCCGCGACGCGGCTCAGGTGGCGCGCGACGTCCTCGCCACCGTGCACGTACAGGTGGTCGACGAGGAGCTCGCGGTCGACGCCGTGCGTGTCGGCGAGGACGCGAATCAATTCGCCGCGCGCGTCGTCCACCCCGTCGGCGAGGTACCCGTACAGCTCCACGCGGTAGCAAGTGGAGAGCGCTGCGTGCTCCTCCACCGCGGGACAGCCGGCGGCACCCGGGGCCAGCGAGCCGAGGCGCTCGCGGAGCTCGACGGGGGCGGTGCGGTGACTCAGCCCGAGGCAGACGAGGCGATCCACTCGTGGACACTCTACTCCGCGTCCCGCCCACGAACGACGTGAGAATGCGCCGGTGCGCGTGCTCGGCATCGATGTCGGCGGGACATTCACCGACGCGGTGCTCGTGGCCGACGGCGAGGTCCGCACGGCGAAGGTCTCGACCGCGGTGAGACAGGAGGAATCGGTCCTCGCCGCGGCGGCCGCGGTGGGCGCGGAGGACGTCGACCGCTTCACGCACGGCACTACCGTCGCGACCAACGCGCTGCTCGAGCGGCGCGGCGCCCGCACGGCGTTCGTCACGAACGCCGGGTTCGAGCACCTCCTCCACCTCCGCCGGCAGGACCGCGCGCACCTCTACAGGCCCTGCGTCGAGCACCCTCGACCGCTCGTCCCGCTCGAGCGCTGCGTCGGGGTCGAAGGCCGGCTCGGCCCGGACGGGGAGCTCGTTCCGCTCGACCTGACGACGCTCCCCGAGCTCGACGCCGACGCCGTCGCGGTCTGCCTGCTCTTCTCGTTCCGGGACCCGGGCGAGGAGCGTGCCGTCGCCGACGAGGTCCGGCGGCGGCTGCCGGGCGCCCACGTCGTCGCCTCGCACGAGGTCTCGCCGGAGTTCCGCGAGTACGAGCGGGCCTCGACCACGGCCGTCGACGCGTACCTCGGCCCGGTCGTCGCCCGCTATCTGCGGTCGCTCGAGGAGGCCTGCGGCGCGGCGGGGCTGCCGGTGCCGCTCGTGATGCGCTCGTCGGGCGGGCTCGCGACGCTGGAGGACGCGGCCGCGCACGCGGCGTTCGCGCTCCTCTCCGGCCCCGCCGCGGGAGTCGTCGGCGCGGCTCGGATCGCCAAGCTCGCGGGCTTCGAGAACGCGCTCTCCTTCGACATGGGCGACACCTCGACGGACGTCTGCGCGATCGTCGGCGGGGAAGCGAGGCGCGAGCACGAGCGCGTGGTGGGCGGTCTCCCCGTGCGCCTGCCGACCCTCGCGGTGCACACGGTCGGGGCAGGCGGCGGGTCGATCGCGCGGGTCGACGCGGGCGGTGCGCTGCGCGTCGGCCCAGAGAGCGCGGGCGCGATCCCGGGCCCTGCGTGCTACGGGCGCGGCGGCGAGCAGCCGACCGTCACCGACGCGAGCCTCCTGCTCGGCCGGCTTCCCGCCCGGTTCCCGGACGGGCTCGAGCTCGACGCCGACGCCGCCCATCGGGCGCTGGGCGCGCTCGAGCCGGCGGCCGTGCTGGAGATCGTGAACGCGGAGATGACGCGTGCGCTCCGCGTCGTCTCGGTCGAGCAGGGCCTCGATCCCCGCGACTTCGCCCTCGTCGCGTTCGGCGGCGCTGGTCCGCTGCACGCGTGCGCCCTCGCGGAGGAGCTCGGGATGTCGACGGTGCTCGTCCCAGCGGCGGCGGGCGTCCTCTCCGCGCTCGGCCTCGCGGCCGCGGACGAGCGCCGCGACGCGGTTCGCTCCCACGTCGCCCCGCTCCTCGAGGTGGGCGGGCTCCCTGCCGAGGGCGAGGCGGACCTCCGCTACGAGGGCCAGTCGTTCGAGCTCACCGTCCCGCTCGGCCCGCGGCTCGCCGAGCGCTTCCACGAGGCACACGCGGACCGCTACGGGTACGCCGACCCGCAGCGCCCACTCGAGCTCGTCGCCGTGCGCACCGCCGAGGTGCGGCCCGCACCGCCCGTGGCGGTCGCCGGCCCGCGGCTCTCCGCGCGCGGGCCGACGGTGATCGAGCTCGAGGGCTCGACGGCGTGGGTGCCGGACGGCTGGGCGGGCGAGACGGACGCGCACGGCACGCTCGTCCTGCGGAGGCCTGCATGATCGACATCGAGCTGCAGGTGATCGGCAGCGGGCTGCGGGCGATCGCGGAGGAGATGGGCGCCGTGCTCGTCCGCTCGGCCTTCTCGGCGAACATCAAGGAGCGGCGCGACTGCTCGACCGCGCTCTTCGACGAGCAGGGCCGCATGGTCACGCAGGCGGAGCACATCCCCGTGCACCTCGGGGCGATGCCGGAGGCGGTCGCGGCGGTACGCGCCCGCGACCCGGCGCCGGGCGAGCCGTGGATCCTCAACGACCCCTACACCGGCGGGACGCACCTCCCCGACCTGACGATCGTGACGCGTACGTCGCTCGGGTACGCGGTCTCGCGGGCGCACCACGCGGACGTCGGCGGCGCCGACCCGGGCAGCCTTCCCGCCGGCTCGACGACGCTGGCCGAGGAGGGCGTCGTGGTCCCGCCGACGAGGCTGGACGGACCGACGCTCGAACGGCTCGTCGCGCGGATGCGCAACCCGGACGAGCGCCGCGGCGACCTCCGTGCGCAGCTCGCCGCCCACCACCTGGCCGAGCGCGGGGTCGAGGAGCTCTGCGCCCGCCGCGGCCGCGAGCGCGTGGCCGCGGCGATGGAGGAGCTCCTCGCGCACTCCGAGCGCACGGTACGGGAGGCGCTCTCGCGGCTCCCCGACGGACGCTACGACGGCGAGGACGCGCTCGAAACCGCCGACGGGGCGCTCGAGCTGCGCGCGGCGGTGACCATCGCCGGCAGCGAGATCGCGATCGACTTCGACGGCACCGCCCCCCAGCACGCAGGGAACCTCAACTGCCCGCTCGCGGTGACGCGCTCGGCGTGCTTCTACGTCGTCCGCTGCCTCACCGCACCCGACCTCCCTGCCTCGGGCGGCGCCTTCGCGCCCGTGACCGTGCGCGCGCCGGAGGGCTGCCTCGTCAACGCGCGCCCTCCCGCAGCCGTCGCAGCCGGAAACACGGAGACCTCGAGCCGGATCGTCGACGTGGTCTTCGCAGCCCTCTCGCATGCGCTGCCCGTGCCGGCGCAGGGCCAGGGGACCATGAACAACGTCGTCCTCGGCAACGACCGCTTCACCTACTACGAGACGATCGCCGGCGGGCAGGGCGCGTGCCCCGGCGCGGACGGGCCGTCGGGCGTGCACGTCGCGATGTCGAACACCCTGTCGACGCCGGTCGAGGCGCTCGAGCTCGCCTACCCGCTGCGCGTCGAGCGCTACGCGCTCCGCACCGGGTCGGGTGGCGACGGACGTTTCCAGGGCGGCGACGGCGTCGTCCGCGAGTTGCGCGTGCTCGAGCGGTGCCGGCTGTCGCTGCTCACTCAGCGGCGCGCGCTCGCCCCGCGTGGGGAGGACGGCGGCGGGGACGGCCTTCCCGGCCGCAACCTCCTGAACGGCGTCGAGCTGCCCGCGTTTGCCACTGTCGACCTCGAGCCCGGGGACGTGCTGCGGATCGAGACACCCGGCGGCGGCGGCTACGGCGAGGCAGGGAGCCGGTAGAGCGAGAAGCGCTCGTCGCGGTACAGCTGCTGCAGATCGAACGAGCGGTCGGTCCGGTCGCGGTCGACGACGAGGTAGCCGGCGCCGTAGGACTCCGGGATCGAGAGGTCGCCCGTGCGGAGGAAGCGCCGCGCGTCGTCCGCCCGCTCGTGCGGGCGGTTCGCCTCGGTGTCGGCCACGTGCCCGGGCGGCGCTACCGCGATGTACACGGGGGCGAGCGCGGCCAGCCGGTAGCTCGTGTCCTGGTCCGAGAAGACGATCGCGTGCGCGGGCACCTCCGCGCGCACCGCGGCGACGAGCCCGTCTGAGAGTGCCCTCCCCGGCGGCTGCTCCGCCTTCGTCCAGCGCCCGCGCCCGACGACGACGACCGGCAGCAGGAAGAGCGCCGCGGCCCAGCCCGCGGCCGCCTCGACGGGCGGCCCGCGCCGGACGAGCCCGACGACGAGCGCGACGACCGCGCCGACGACGGCGATCCAGGTGATCCAGGGCGGCCCGGCGTCGTCGAGCACGTACCCGAAGTCGCCCGGTAGCGCGACCTGCAACGCGATCCCCGCAGCCAGGGCGGCGAGTGGCAGGAGGGGGCCGACGATCCGCGAGAGCACGCCGAGGCCGCCGGCGAAGGCGAAGGCGAACG
>DASSCD010000006.1:0-20408 GCA_035698005.1 Gaiellaceae bacterium
CCGACCTGGCGTGACGTGGCGGCGAAGGACTACTCGGGCACGCCGCTCTCGCAGAAGCTCGGCGCAAAGCCGGGCGCCGGTGTCGTCGTCTACTTCACGACGAGCCGCGACGACCTCGAGCGACGGTTCGAGGCGCTGAAATCGGTGCTCGACCCAACCGACGGCCTCTGGATCGCGTGGCCGAAGAAGGCGGCGAGGATCGAGGGCGACCTGACGTTCGAGGCCGTTCAGGAGCTGGGCCTCGCGCGCGGGCTCGTCGACAACAAGTCGTGCTCGATCGACGAGCGCTGGCAGGCGCTCCGCTTCGTCTACCGGCTCGAGGACCGCTAGTGCGGCGGGCGCCGCGACACCTCCCTAGGGGCAGTCTGCGGTGACGAGGTCCGCGGCCCCGAGTCGCGGGTCGGCCAGCCTGACCGCTCCCCGCGTCTCCCAGAGCACGAGGTCGGCGCCGGTCCCGGTAGTCAGCCGCCGGCCCTCCAGGTCGATTCCGGGCTGCGTGACGACGTGGTCCGCGACCAGGGGCTCGCCGTCCTCGAGCAGGAACCGACCTCCAGGCCCAACGTGGACGGCGTCGAGCGGCAAGCCGTCGGGCGTCGAGTCGCCGATCGACGCCACGCGATCGACGGACGTGTTGAAGAACTCCGTCAGGAAGAGCGCCTGGCGGGTCCGTTCGGTCCAAGGGCAGTCCGTCGACGCGAGGTAGAGCTTCGTCACCGAGGAGCCCGTCGGGAGCGCCGGGTCGATCCACGCCCTCGTGCCGACATCGGCGGCCGTGAACTCGTCCGGCGCATCGATCACGCGGCTCCAGGCGAGTACCGACCCGAGCAAGAGGCCGGCCAGGACCGCGGCGGGCAGGACCATCCAGAGCCGTCTGGGAACGGCAGCGGCAGCGACGGCCAGCACGATGACGGCTCCGGCGAACACCTTTCGTCCGTCGACGAGCGGCCAGCCCTCGAAGAAGCTCCACACCCCCGACCACAACGCGGTCGGCACGTACTCGACGACGTTGTCGCCCGCGACGAGCCCGTAGGGAGGGGTCGCCGGCAGGGCGAAGGCGAGGAGGACACCCGCCGCGGTCCACAGGTACGGACGCGGGAGCCCTCGCGACAGCCAGGTCGCGAACACGATGAGCCACAGAGGCGCGACGTAGAACAGGTACCGGTCGTGCAGCTGGCCCCAGCCGAAGGGCGTGCTCGCGAACGCGGCCGCGATCAGCACCAGCACAGCGTTGACCGCCAGGAACGCAGCGAGGAACGCGCCCCCCGGGACGGAGCCGCGACGTGCGTCACGCAGTAGGCCGCTGACGACGATGGGAGTGACGGCGACCGGAACGACGAACAGGTACATCTCGAGGCCCGCCAGGTGGTACAGGATCAGACGCCCGACCGAGACGAGGTCGTACCCGCGCCAGAGGTCCCCGTATCCACCCAGCGACGCCTCCGGCGACGACGAGCTCAAGAGCGGGCGCGCGGCGAAGGCAGCGAGGCCCAACCCGAGCGCCGCCAGTGTCGGCCACAGCCGCGCCGCGGCGGTTCGCAGTCTCGGGCGCTCGGCGTGGATGCCCCACAGGAGCGCGTATCCAGCGAGGAAGGCGGGCAGCAGCGCTGCGAACTGCGCACGTGTCGCGTAGGCGAGCACGACGGCGCCGAGCAGCGCGAGCTGGCGGGCGAGGGAAGGACGCTCGAGCGCGAGCACGAGGGCGAGGAGGGCGATGCTGCACGTGAGGTAGGCCGCGCTCTCCGTGAGCACGTACGAGGTGTAGATCGAGGACGGAATCGCCACGGACGCCGCGGCGACGGCCACGCTCCACCACAGCGACAGCAGTCGCCGAGCGATGAAGTAGACGGGCACCGCCGCCAGCGCGAACAGGAGCGCGTTCGCGGCCTTGAAGAACGGGTGGGCCGTCTCGACGTCCCCGGCGAGCGCGACGAGCGGGGCGAGCACGGACGGGTAGAGCGGACCGTAGCCGTAGCCGTCCCCGCGCAGGTTCAGCCACTCGCCGTCGGCGAGCGCGCGAGCGGCGAGCGTGTAGCGGAGCTCGTCGGGGTTCAGCAACGGCATCGGGACGAGCTGCGCCGCCGCGGCGTAGGCGAGGGCAGCGAGCGCGACCACGGCGCCGAGCGCGAGCGCAGGTCGTCTGGCGACGCGCCGGTCGTGCCGGCCGAGCCCCACGACACTCGGGGGCCTGTCATCTGCCGGCGACGCCTGCCGGACGGCCTCCGGGGTCGCCGTCTTCATTCCAAACCGAATACCCGTGGTTCTGCCAGGCTAGCGGGCAGGGACGGCGCGCTCGCTCGTCGAGGGTTCGGGATGCTACTCGTACGTCTGCCGGGCCCGGTCCCAGGGCTCCTCGTCGCGGCGGATGAGGTCGGGGTCGATGCCTCGCGACTCGGCGAGATCGCAGGTGAGCCGCTGGAAGCGCACGATGTCGACGACGGGATGCGTCGTCGGCACGAGCGTCGCTTCGGCGCCGATCTCCGCGAGCGCGCGCAGCGCGCCCGCAGCCCGCTCCGTCGCCCGCCCCTCGCCCTCAAGCACGAAGCACCGCACCGAGGGGTCGATCGCCGCGAGATGCCCGTGCAGGAGCTGCTCCGTGTGGTGCGCCTCGGCGGCCACGTGTGCTCCCTCTCGGAGCTTGAGCACGGCCTCGAGGGCGGTCGGGACGTCGGCCCCGGCGCCGGCCACGAGGAACCGCTCGTGCTCCGAGGCCCCGAGCGGCACGGCAGCGAGCTCCCGCTCGACCGCGGCGGCGAGCCCGCTGACGTCCTCGCCCTGGAGCGCCCGTCCGGCGGCAACGGCGCACGTGTAGCTCGCGGTGTGGCAGTAGCTCTCCTCGAGCTCCGGCGTCACGACGACGACGCGGTCGGTCGCACGGGCGAGCGGGCTGTCCGCCGCGCCGGTGACGAGCCACGTCTCGCCCGCGAAGGCCTCGACCGCTTCGAGAGTGAGCCTGGTTCCGCCCTCGTGGCTGATCGCGACGAGGACGTCCGCCGCGGGCGCGTTCCCGAGCACGAGCTCGAGCGCCTGCGCGGCAGGGCCGCACGCGAGCGCCGCGTGGTACGACGTCCCGCAGCCGGTGAAAAGCACACGGGCCCCGGCGGGAAGGCGGGTCTCACCGACCCGCTCCGGCACCTGCGCAAGCCAGCCGGGCTGAGCGGCCATGGCCGCTCTCGTCAGCTTTCCGGGCACGACCGCTGTCTATACCATCGCGCCGATGTCCGTCTTCGAGCAGACGCGCCTCGGCAACGGGATCCGCGTCCTCACCGCGCCGATGCCGCAGGTGAGCTCCGTCGCCTGCTTCGTCATGCTCGCCGCCGGCTCGCGCTACGAGACCCCGGCCTCACAGGGGATCGCCCACTTCGCCGAGCACATGTTCTTCAAGGGCACGGAGCGCCGCCCGACCGCACGGACGATCTCGACGGAGATCGACGGCATCGGCGGGGAGTTCAACGCCTTCACGGGCAAGGAGCTCACGGGCTACTACGTGAAGTGCGCCTCGGAGACGCGGGACATCGCACTCGACGTGCTCATCGACATGCTCCGCAACTCGAAGTTCGACCCCGACGAGATCGACAAGGAGAAGGGCGTGATCCTCGAGGAGATGAACGTCTACCTCGACACGCCGCAGCGCTACGTCGGCAACGTCTACGACCGGCTGCTCTTCGGCGACCAGCCCCTCGGCTGGGACATCCTCGGCACGCGCGAGACGATCGAGGGAACGACCCGGGAGACGTTCACCTCCTACCTCGAGCGCTGGTACTGGCCCGAGCGGATCGTCGTCGGCGTCGGTGGGCGTGTCGGGGACGGCCTGGTCGAGCGGCTCGAGGAGCTGCTCGGCGACATCGAGCCGCGCGAGACGGGGACGCGTGCGGACGTCGTCCTCCCGCCGGACACGTCGCCGGTCGCGCTGCACACGAAGGCCTCCGAGCAAGCGCATCTGCTGCTCGGCGTCCGCGGTTTCGAGCTCGGACATCCCGACCGCTACGCCCTGCAGCTGCTCGCGGTCGTGCTCGGGGGCGGCATGTCCTCGCGCCTCTTCACCGAGGTGCGCGAGCGGCGGGGCCTCGCGTACTACGTGCACGCGGCGAACGGCTCGTACACGGACGCGGGTACCTTCTACACGGGAGCTGGAGTCGACGTGAGCCGCATCGACGAGGCGATCGAGACGATCGTCGGCGAGCTGCGGAAAGTCGCCGCGGAGCCGGTGCCAGCCGACGAGCTCGAGAAGGCCCGCGGCTACGCGAAGGGGCGCTTCGTGCTCCGGCTCGAGAGCCCGCAGGCGATGATCCAGTTCGGGATGCGGCGCCAGGTGCTCGAGCACGAGACCGAGGAGCCGGACGACGTGCTCCGCGAGCTCGACGCCGTGACGGCGGACGACGTCCAGCGCGTGGCCCGGGACCTCATCGAAGGCAAGAGGCTGTACCTCGCGGTCGTCGGGCCGTTCGACGACGCCGAGCGGTTCGAGAAGCTGATCGCGGCGTAGAGCAGGCCACGCCTACACTCGGCGGATGACCGACGAGCGCGAGCTGCTGCGACGGACGGCCGAGCTCGCGGCTGACTTCGTCGAGTCGCTCGACGGGCGGGCGGTCTGGCCTCCCGCGACCATCGACGAGCTGCGCTCAACGCTCGGAGGCAGGCTCCCCGAGGAGTCAAGCGACCCGCTCGAGGTCGTCGAGGCACTCGCCGACGCGGCGGAGCGCGGCGTCGTCGGCATCCCGAGCGGGCGCTACTTCGGCTTCGTCATCGGCGGCGCCGTCCCCGCCTCGCTCGCCGCGGACTGGCTCACGTCGACCTGGGACCAGAACGCGGGCCTCGTCGTCGCCGGGCCGTCGGCTGCAGTCGTCGAGGAGGTCGCCGGCGAGTGGCTGAAGGAGCTCCTCGGCATCCCCGCTACCGCCTCGTTCGCCTTCGTCACGGGCTGCCAGATGGCGCACGTCACCTGCCTTGCCGCCGCGAGGCGAGCCGTCCTCGTGCGGGCGGGCTGGGACGTCGAGCAGGAGGGGCTCGCGGGCGCTCCCCCGATCCGGGTGCTCGCGGGCGCGAAGAGACACGTCACGATCGACCGGGCGTTGCGCCTGCTCGGGCTGGGCAGCGGCGCCGTGGTCGCCGTCGATGCCGACCCGCAGGGCCGCATGCGAGTCGACGGTCTGGAGGCGGCACTCGCCGCCGTCAACGGCCCGGCGATCGTCTGCGCCCAGGCCGGCGAGGTGAACACGGGCGCGTTCGACGCGATCCCCGAGATCGCGGACGTCGCGCGCGAGCGCGGAGCGTGGCTGCACGTGGACGGGGCCTTCGGCCTGTGGGCGGCCGCCTCGCGGTCCCTCCGTCACCTCGTCGATGGCGCCGAGCATGCCGACTCGTGGGCGACGGACGCCCACAAATGGCTCAACGTGCCGTACGACTGCGGCCTCGCCTTCATCGCACATCCTGACGCCCACCGGGCGTCGATGCGCCTCACCGCGGAGTACCTCGTCGCCGATCCCGCTGCAGCCCGCGACCAGATGGACTGGACGCCCGAGTTCTCGCGTCGCGCGCGCGGCTTCGCCGTCTACGCGGCGCTGCGCTCCCTCGGGCGGTCCGGAGTCGCCGACCTGATCGAGCGCTGCTGCGCGCGCGCCCGCCAGTTCGCCGAGGCGGCAGCGACTCTGCCGGGCTGCGAGGTCGTGAACGACGTCGTGCTGAACCAGGTGCTCTTCCGCTTCGCCGACGACGAGACGACGGGCCGCGTGCTCGCTGCGGTGCAGGCGGGCGGCGAGGCGTGGATGAGCGGGACCACCTGGGACGGTCGCGCGGCGATCCGGCTCTCGGTGTCGAACTGGCGCACGAGGGAGGAGGACATCGAGCGCACGGTCGCGGCCTTCGACGCCGCGCTCGCCTCCGGCACACGCTGAGCACCCTCGACTACGCTCGGGCGGCGTGCCCGACGTGACCGTGAACGGCGTGCGGCTGTACTACGAGGAGTACGGCGAAGGCGCGCCGATCCTCGGCATCCACGGCGGCGGAAGCTCGGCAGTCTTCTGGGAGGACGCTGCACGGAGGCTCTCCGAGCTCGGGCGCGTCCTCGTCTACGACCGCCGCGGCTGCCTGCGGAGCGAGCGCCCGGAGCCGTACGACGAGACGAGCATCTCCGAACAAGCGGACGATGCGCACGAACTCCTCCGCGCCCTCGACGCGGAACCCGCCGTCGTGATCGGCCGGAGCTACGGCGGTGCCGTCGCGCTCGACCTCGCCGTACGCTACCCGGACTCGGTTCGCGCGCTCGGGCTCCTCGAAGCCGGTTCCATGGGGCTCTCTCCCGAGTACGACGAGTGGCTCGGAGCGCTCGCCCGGTCGGCCGAGCGGGCCGCGAGCAAGCAGGGAGCCCAGGCGGTAGGCGAGGTCGTGGTGCGCGAGGTCCTCGGCGCGTGGGAGGAGCTGCCGGAGATCTGGCGCGACGTCTTCACGACGAACGGCCCGGCTCTGCTGGCCGAGATCCGGGGCGGGGAGCGGACGGACAACACCCGGCTCGGAGACGTGCGGCTGCCGACGCTGGTCGTCACCGCCGACGGGTCGCCGGCGCCGATCCGGCGTGGTTCCGAGGCACTCGAGCGCGCTGTCCTCGGCGCGCGCGGAGCTCGCGTCGCCGGGGGTCATGCGATCGACCCGGCCGGCCCCGACGTCCTCCGCTTTGTCGAGGACATCCTCGCGCGCTGAGGAGCGAGAGCTACTCCTCGGCCGGCTGACCGACCGCGCGGTCCGCAATCTCGGCCACGACCGACGGGTCCGCGAGCGTGGTCGTGTCTCCGAGCGGCCTGTCCTCGGCCACGTCCTTGAGAAGGCGGCGCATGATCTTCCCGGAGCGGGTCTTCGGGAGCTCCGGCGTGAAGACGATGTTCGCCGGCTTCGCGATTGGCCCGATCTTCTCGGAGACGTGGTTGCGGAGGACGTCGAGCATCTCCACCGAGCCCTCCTCGCCGCCCTTGAGCGTGACGAAGGCCACGATCGCCTGCCCGGTGAGCTGATCCGCCCGCCCGCATACCGCGGCCTCGGCCACGCTCGGGTGGTCGACGAGGGCGGACTCGACCTCGATCGTCGAGATGCGGTGGCCGGAGACGTTCATCACGTCGTCGACGCGCCCGAGCAGCCAGAAGTCGCCGTCCTCGTCGATGCGCGCGCCGTCCCCTGCGAAGTAGAGGCCCGGAAAGCGCTCCCAGTACGTCGCGCGGAAGCGCACGTCGTCGCCGAAGATCCCCCGCGTCATCGCCGGCCAGGGCCGCTTGAGCACGAGGTAGCCACCGCCGCCAGGGCCGACCTGGTTCCCCCGGTCGTCGACGACCGCGGCCTCGATCCCGGGGAACGGCTTCGTCGCCGAGCCGGGCTTGAGCGTCGTCACACCGGGAAGCGGCGTGATGAGGATCATCCCGGTCTCGGTCTGCCACCAGGTGTCGACGATCGGCGTCGTGTCGCCGCCGACGTGCTCGCGGTACCAGACCCACGCCTCCGGGTTGATCGGCTCGCCGACCGTCCCGAGCAGCCGCAGGGAGGAGAGATCGTGCTTCTCCGCATGCTCGGGCCCCCACTTCATGTGTGCGCGGATCGCGGTCGGCGCGGCATACAGGATCGTGACCCCGTAGCGCTCGACGATCTCCCACCAGCGGTCCTTGTCCGGGAAATCGGGCGTGCCCTCGTAGAGGACGCTCGTGGCCCCGTTGCAGAGCGGCCCGTACACGATGTAGCTGTGCCCGGTGACCCAGCCGATGTCGGCGGCGCACCAGTAGACGTCGGTCTCGGGCTTCAGGTCGAAGATGTAGTGGTGCGTCGACGCGATGCCGACGAGGTAGCCGGCGGTCGTGTGCGCGATCCCCTTCGGCTTCGCGGTCGTGCCGCTCGTGTACAGCAGGTAGAGGAGGTCCTCGGAGTCCATCGGCTCGCACGGGCACGAGGCGGGGTCGGTCGACTGCCCCTCGATCAGCTCGGACCACGTGAGGTCGCGGCCCTCGACCATCTGTACCGCAGCGCGCGTGCGCTGGCCGACGACGACCTTCCGCACCCCGGGACACGACTCGAGCGCCTCGTCGGCGCTCGCCTTCAACGGCACGGTCTGTCCGCGCCGCCAGCCCTCGTCCTGGGTGAGGAGCACCTCGCAGCGCATGTCGTTCAGCCGGTCGGCGAGCGACTCGGCGGAGAAGCCGCCGAAAACGACCGTGTGCGGCGCTCCGAGCCGCGCGCACGCGAGCATCGCGACCGGCAGTCCGGGGCCCATGCCCATGTAGATGCCGACCGGCGTCCCCTTGCCGACCCCGAGCGCCTTCAGGCCGTTCGCGGCCTTCACGACCTCCTCGAGCAGCTGCGCGTACGTGATCGCGGCGCGCTCGCCGACGGGCTCGCCCTCGAAGTGGTACGCGACCCTGTCGCCGCGCCCTGCCTCGACGTGGCGGTCGAGGCAGTTGTAGGCGACGTTCAGCGTCCCTCCGCCGTACCACTTCGCGTAGGGAAGCTCCCACTCGAGCAGCGAGGTGAACGGCTCGAACCACGTGACCCGCTCGCGGCCCTCCCGCTCCCAGAACTCCTCGAAGGGTACGTCGTAGAGCTCCGCGGTCGCGTTCGCCTGCTGGGCGAACTCCTCGGGCGCCGGGTAGCGCCGCTCCTCGAGGAGCAGCGTGTCGATGGTGCGGTCGGTCACCGCGGAACCTCCAGGTCGTAGTGGAAGTCGGTCAGCACCTCGCAGCCGTCCTCGGTCACGAGCACCAGGTCCTCGACCCGCACACCGGCGACGCCGCGGCGGTAGAGGCCTGGCTCGATCGTGATCACGTCGCCCACGACGAGCTCCTGCCCGATCAGCCCCAGGCTCGGCGCCTCGTGCACCGCGAGGCCGACGCCGTGCCCGAGGCCGTGGTAGAAGCCGTCCTCGAGCACCTCGCCCTCCTGCTTCGTCAGCTGCGTCGGGTGGCCGTGCTCCGCGAAGAGAGCCGACGCCTCTCGATGCAGGTCGCCACCGTTCACGCCCGGCCGCACGCCGGCGACCGCACCGTGGAGCGCCTCCGTGCACAGCCGGTGCCACTCGCGGACCTCGTCGGAGACGCGCCCGACCGCGAACGTCCGCGTCATGTCCGCGTAGCACGCCGACTCGAGATCCTGCGGGAAGAGATCGAGGAGGACGACGTCGTCCGAGGCGATCGGGCCGGTGCCCATGTCGTGCCCGACGGCGGTTTGCGGGCCGTGGGAGACGATCGGGTCGGCCGAGAACGCGCCGTGCCGGAGGAACACCGACTGCACGCGCTCCTTCACGCGCTCGCAGGTGAGCGGCTCGCCGTCGGACACGAGCTCCCCGTTGCGCGGCTCGGCGCGGCGGAGCAACTCGAACGCCTCGCCCATCGCCGCGTCCGTTGCGCGCTGCGCGCGTCGGATGCCGGCGAGCTCTGCCTCGCTCTTCGCGCGGCGGCGGTCGTCGAAGTGCTCCTGGTCGACGGTGAGCTCGACGCCGATCTTCCGCAGCTCGTCCGCGGCGGCGAGCGGGAACTGCCGCGGGACGAGCGCGCGCTCCAGCCCGAGCCCCCGCGCGACGCGAACCGTGAGCTCGTTGCGGTAGGCGTACTGATCCAGGCCGGCACGGAGGAGCTCGTCCGAGCCGAACTCCTCGACCGGGTGCACCTCGAGCCCGGTGCCCGCCTCCTCGATGCGCGGGATCTCCATCGACCCGATCACGACGATGCGGCGCCCGTCGCGCTCCGCGTAGAAGAACGGGTCCGGGATCGTGAGCGGGACCTCGTGGCGGAGCTCGGGGACGCGCTCGGTGTCGCCGACGATCAGGACGTCGCTCAAAGCGCAACCTCGGCTGCACTATGAGCGGGGAGGGGTGCGGGGAACCGGCAGGTTCCCCACGCTTTCGAGAAGAAGGGGGCACGCGGGGAAAACATGGTTTCCCCCGCGACCACGAGCCGCGGGCGAGTAGTGCTCATCCGGCGCCGATCCTACCCCGCACGGGTAGAGTCACTGTCCGTGAGCGCCGACCTGAGCAGGCTGCGCGAGCGCCTCGCGGAGATCTCGGACATCCAGCGCAGCGTCGCGGTGCTCTTCTGGGACCAGCGCGTGACGATGCCGCCGCTCGGCGCGCCGGCACGCTCGGAGGCCGTCGCGACCCTCGGCCGGATCGCCCACGACCGGTTCGTCGACGACGAGATCGGCTCGCTGCTCGAGCGCCTGCGGCCGCTCGAGGAGTCGCTCGAGTACGACTCCGACGACGCGAGCCTCATCCGCGTCACGCGGCGCGACTGGGAGAAGGAGCGGCGCGTTCCCTCCGAGCTGCGCACCGAGATGCTGCGCGCCGCCTCCGACGGCCACCTGAAGTGGGTCGAGGCGCGAAAGAACGACGACTTCGAGGCGTTCCTCCCGGTGCTCGAGCGGAACCTCGAGCTGAAGAAGCGGTACGTGGAGTGCTTCGAGTGGGAGGACTCCCCGTACACGGTGCTCCTCGACGACTACGAGCGCTTCATGACGACGACCGAGGTCGCCGAGGTGTTCGACGCCGTCCAGCCCGTGCTCACCGAGCTCGTGCGCGAGGGGCCCGAGATCGACGCGTCGTTCCTCCACGAGCGCTACCCGCAGGACCTCCAGCGCGAGTTCGGCCAGCGGGTGGCCGAGACCGTCGGCTTCACCGAGGGCGCGTGGAGGATCGATCCGACGGCGCACCCGTTCTGCATCTCGTTCTCCACCCGCGACGTCCGGCTCACGACCCGCTACGACGAGACCGGCCTGCACTCGCTGTGGTCGACGCTGCACGAGGCGGGCCACGGCCTGTACGCGCACGGGATCTCGAAGACGCTCGAGCGCACGCCGCTCGCGGGCGCGCCCTCCCTGGGGCTGAACGAGTCGCAGAGCCGGACGTGGGAGAACCTCGTCGGGCGCAGCCGGCCGTTCTGGACGCACTGGTTCGAGCCGCTGCAGGAGACGTTCCCGGACCAGCTCGGGAACGTCGGCCTCGACGACTTCGTCGCGGCGATCAATCGCGCCGAGCCCGGCCTGATCCGCGTCGACGCCGACGAGACGACGTACAGCCTCCACATCATCCTCCGCTTCGGGCTCGAGCGGCAGCTGATCGAGGGGACACTCGCGCCGAAGGACGTGCCCGAAGCGTGGAACGCGGGCATGCGCGAGCTCCTCGGCGTCGAGGTCCCGAACGACGCGAACGGCGTCCTCCAGGACGTGCACTGGTCGTCGGGCGGGATCGGGTACTTCCCGACCTACGCGCTAGGCAACGTCATCTCGCTGCTCATCTGGTCGGTCGTCCGTGAGGCCATCCCGGACCTCGACTCGCAGCTCGAAGCGGGGGAGCTCGGCGAGCTCTCGGGCTGGCTGCGCGACAACCTGTACTCGCTCGGCCGCAAGCTCACGCCGAAGGAGACGATCGAGCGGCTCACCGGCTCGCCGACGATCGACCCGCAGCCGTACCTCGGGTATCTGCGCGACAAGCTCGCAGCGCTCCCCATGGGCGCCTGAGATGGTCGAGCCGCGGCAACGGCCGCGCGGAGGCCGTCGTCAGGATGGCGCGACCGGAATCCGCGCTCGCGGGCAATCCCGCGCACAGAGCAGTGCCTGAAGCGCTCTCGCTCGTCGTCAACGGCGAGCGGCGGTCGCTCGAGGTCGAGGCGCGGACGCTCCTCGTCCACGCCCTCCGCGACTCGCTCGGCCTCACCGGCACGCACGTCGGCTGCGACACGAGCCAGTGCGGCGCGTGCACGGTGCTGCTCGACGGCGCCGCGGTGAAGAGCTGCACCGTGCTCGCCCTCCAGGCAGACGGCGCCGAGGTGACGACGATCGAGGGCTTCGCGACGGACGGCGCGCTCCATCCCATCCAGCGCGCCTTCGTCGAGCATCACGGCCTGCAGTGCGGGTTCTGCACGCCGGGGATGATCCTCGCGGCCGCTGACCTGCTCGCGCGAGACCCCGAGCCGAGCGACGAGACGATCCGCCGCGCCCTGCGCGGGAACCTTTGCCGCTGCACCGGCTACCAGCCGATCGTGGAGGCGATCCGCGCGGCCGCAGGGGAGGCGGCGTGATCCCGGCCGCCGTCCGCTACGTCCGCCCCGGCTCCGTGGAGGAGGCGCTCGCCGCGCTCGGCGAGCCGGACGCGAAGCCGCTCGCCGGCGGGCAGTCGCTCGTCTCGGTCATGAAGCTCCGGGTCGCCCGGCCGGAGCTCGTCGTCGACATCTCGCGCCTCGAGCTCGCAGGGCTCGAGACGCGGGACGGAGAGCTGTGGATCGGCGCCCTCACGACCTGGGCCGATCTGGCCGTGGCTCCCGAGCTCCGCCGTCCGGCGCTCGCCGCGCTGGCGGAGTGCGCGGCGGCGATCGGAGACCTGCAGGTCCGGAACCGGGGCACGATCGGAGGAAGCCTCGCCCACGCCGACCCCGCCTCGGACATGCCCGCGGTGCTGCTCGCGCTCGGCGCGAGCGTCGTCGCCCGGTCGGCAGGCACCGAGCGGTCGATCGAGACGCGCGACCTCTTCCTCGGCCCCTTCACGACCGCTCTCGGCGACGGCGAGCTCCTGACCGAGGTCCTCGTCTCTGTGCCCGCGGCGGGCTCCGGGTCTGCCTACGCCTCCGTCGAGCACCCCGCCTCCGGCTTCGCGCTCGCAGGCGCCGCCGCGCTCGTGAGGCCGGACGGGTCGAGCTCGGTGGCAGTGACCGGCATCGGGACGATGCCCTTCCTGCTGGACGGCGAGCCCCACGCTGCGCTGGCCGCGGCGGAGATCTTCGGCGACCGCTTCGCGCCCGCCGAGTACCGGCGGCACCTGGCGGGAGTGGTCGTCGAGCGTGCCCTCGCGGCTGCTGCCGCGCGAGCGAAGGAGGACGAATGACCGACGCTCGCCTTCGGCTTGCGTTCGCGGCGGACACCCTGTGTCCCCCGCGAGCCCCCTTCGCCTGGAGAACGCGAGGAACCTCCCGGTTCCCCGCACCACTCCCCGCTCATGAGCCATCGGAGGATGGCCGATGAGCGACGTGATCGGTGTCGCGCGCCCGCGCGTCGACGCCCCCGACAAGGTGACCGGGGCGACCCGGTACGCCGCCGACGGCTACGTCCACGGACTGCTGCACGCGCGGCTCGTACTCGCGACCGAGGCGCACGCGCTGATCCGCGGGATCGAGCGCGAGGCCGCGCTGGCGGTGCCGGGCGTGGTCGCCGTGCTGTCTGCCGGCGACCTCCCGATCACGAGCAGCGACAGCGACCGCACGGCCGAGCCCCTCGCGCGCGAGGAGGTCGTGTTCGCGGGACAGCCGGTCGTCGTCGTCGTCGCGGAGAGCGAGGCGGCCGCCGAGGACGGCGCCGAGGCGGTCGTCGTCGAGTACGAGGCGCTCGACGCGGTCGTCGACGTCGAGCAGGCGATGCAGCCGGGCACCGCGCTCGCCCGCAGGGTCGAGGAGGCCGGTGACGGCGGCGACCTGGAGTCCATCCACGCCGGCGTCGACGAGGGGCAGGATGCCGACGAGGAGGAGCAGCTCTCCGCGAACGTCGTCGGCCGCGTGACCCGAGGCTCGGGCGACGTGCCCGCGGCGCTCGAAGCCAGCGACGCCGTCGTCTCGGGCACGTTCCGGACTCCGTGGGTCTACCAGGCGTACATCGAGCCGCAGGTGTGCACTGCCTGGCTCGAGCCGGACGGGAGCCTGGTCGTGTCGACGAGCACGCAGGGCTCGTTCGTCACGAGGGGCGAGCTCGCGCGGGCCTTCGACCTCCCGCTCGATCGCATCCGGGTCGTCGCGGAGCCGCTGGGAGGCGCGTTCGGCGGCAAGTTCGCGCTCGTCGAGCCGCTCGCGGCGGGCGCCGCGCTCGTCCTCCGGCGGCCGGTGCGCCTCGTCCTCACCCGGGCCGAGGACTTCCAGGCGACGAATCCTGCCTCCGCGCAGGTCACGCACCTCCGCATCGGAGGCCGCAGGGACGGGACGCTGACCGGGATCGAGGCCCGGATGGTCGTCGATCGCGGTTCGAACGCCGGCTGGGGCGTGGAGGGCATCACGTCGCTCCTCGTCGCCGGCCCGTATCGGTGGGAGGCCCACGACCTGCGCGGCTACGGCGTCCAGACCAACCGGTTCACCTTCGGCGCCTACCGCGGCCCCGGGGCGCCGACCGCTGCGTTCGCGCTCGAGTCGCTCCTCGACGAGCTCGCGGCCGAGCTGGAGGTCGACCCGCTCGAGCTGCGCCTCCGCAACGCCGTCGTCCAAGGCGACGTCGGCGTGAGCGGCAGCCCCTTCCCCGTGATCGGCGCGGTCGAGGTGCTCGAACGGATTCGGGAACACCCCCTCTGGCAGGAGCGCGCCTCGCTCCCGGAGGGGGAGGGGGTCGGCGTCGCCGCGGGCTACTGGCCCGGAGGGACGGAACCTGCGGCCGCGGTGTGCCGCGTCGACAAGGACGGCACGATGACGGTCGTCACCTCCGCGGTCGACATGAGCGGCGTCTCCACCGGATTCGCCGCGATCGCCGCCGCCGCCTTCGGGCTCCCGCCCGAGAAGGTGCGCGTCGTCTCCGCCGATACGGCCAGCGGCCCCTACGCCGGCGCGAGCGGCGGCTCGAAGGTCACCTACACGGTCGGCGCCGCGGTGCTGCGCGCCGCGGGCGCTGCACGCGAGAAGCTGCTGGCGGCGGCGTCCGAGGAGCTCGAGATCGCCCCTGGCGACCTCGAGGTCGTGGACGGCGTCGTCCGCGCCGTCGGCGCGCCGGACCGCTCGATCACCGTCGAGGAGATCGCGGGCAAGGCGCTGCGCTTCGGCGGCCGCTACGAGCCGATCGAGGGACACGGAGGGTCCGCGCAGGTGCGCGGTGCGCCCTCGGTCAGCGCGCACCTCGCACACGTGCGCGTCGACCGCGACACCGGCGAGGTCGAGCTGCTCCGCATGGCGATCGCGCAGGATGTGGGCCGCGCGATCAACCCGGCGCTGGTCGAGGGGCAGATGCGAGGCGGCACGACCCAGGGCATCGGCTGGGCCCTCTTCGAGGAGCTGACACACGACGAGAACGGCCAGCTCGAGACGGGCTCCTTCCTGGACTACGCGATCCCCGTCGCCGAGCGCGTGCCGGAGATCGACACCCTCATCGTCGAGGTGCCGGCGCCCGACGGCCCGTTCGGCGCGAAGGGGATCGGCGAGGCCCCCGTCGTCCCCGCCGCCGCCGCGATCGCGAACGCGGTCGACGCAGCCGCGGGGGTCCGCCTGCGCGAGCTGCCGATGACGCCGCCCCGCGTCTGGGCCGCGCTGCAGCGTGCTGGGAGCAGCGCGGAGCCGAACATAGACTGAGCGCGTGATAGCGGTCGAGCGCGCCCGGACGATCGTCGAGGCCTACGACGCCGAGGTCCGCCTCGAGCTCCCGGAGGGAGCCCGTCTCTTCGACGCCCACACGCACCTCGGCCACGACATCGACGGGATGAATGGCCGGTACGAGGAGCTCACCGCGATGCTCGACCGCCACGGCTTCGAGGGCGCGTTCGTTTTCTGCATGGACGAGCACGACCGCGTACCGGCCTTCTCCGTACCGAACGACCGCACGCTCGCGCACGCGGAGCGCTCCGGCGGTCGGCTCATCCCGTTCGTCCGGCTCGACCTCACCGAGCAGCCGCTCGAGGAGGCGAGGCGCGTCCTCGACCTCGGCGCGCGCGGGATCAAGCTGCACCCGCGTTCGCAAGCCTTCGCGCTGGACGACGAGCGCCTCGGGCCGATCTTCGCGCTCGCGGTCGAGCGATCCGTGCCGATCCTCATCCACGGGGGGCGCGGGCTGCCGCCGATCGCCGAGCACCTGGAGGCTCTCGTCCGCCGGAACGAGGGCGTCCAGCTGATCATCGCCCACGCCGGGATCGCAGACATGGCCGGCCTGGCCGGGCGCCTGGGCGGGATCCCGGGCGTCTTCTTCGACACGTCGGTCTGGAGCGCCGTCGACCTCCTCGACTTGTACCGGCAGGTCGCGCCCGAGCAGGTCGTGTACGCGTCCGACTATCCCTACGGGCGGCAGCCGAACTCGCTGCTCGTCGCGGTGAGGACGGCGAAGCTCGCGGGGTTCGACGACAAGCAGCTGCGGCTGATGCTCGGAGGTACCGCGCGCCGGATCGCCGCGGGCGAGCCGCTCGAGCCGCTATCGGCGCCGAAGGGGGCCACCTCGCTCGTGCAGCCGCTCACCTTCGCGCGCATCCACCAGTACATCTCGATGGCGGTACCGCTCCTGTGGCTGCGCCAGCGTGACGCCATCGGCGCGCTCGGGCTCGCCGTGAACGCCTCGCGCGAGCGCGGCAACGGGCACCACGAGGAGGCGGAGCGGATCCAGGGGCTTCTCGTCACCGCGCAGGAGCTGTGGCGAGACGGCGCCGAGGTCGTGTCGGACGACGAGCGCGTCGCCGCCTTCCGCTCGGCGATCCAGCTCGTCAACCTCGCCGACATGCTCGCCCTGACGACGCGGGCGTAGCTGCCGCGATGCCGCGGCGCCGTGTCCGTCTCGTCAAGCCGGACGATGCCAGGATCGGCCGCGCCTTCGCGGAGCTCCGCAAGAGCCTGAAGGTGCCGACGGAGTTCCCGGGCGACGTCCTGGCCGACGCCGAGGCGGCAGCGCGCGCTCCACGTGTCCCCGACGTCGATCTCACCGACATCCCCTTCGTCACGATCGACCCGCCCGAGTCGAGGGATCTCGACCAGGCTCTCCACCTCGAGCGCCGCGGGAAGGGCTATCGCGTCCGCTACGCGATCGCCGACGTCGCCGCGTTCGTCATGCCCGGCGGACCGATGGACCAGGAGGCCCACGCGCGAGGACAGACCCTGTACGCCCCGGACCACAAGGCACCCCTCTATCCGCCACGGCTCTCCGAGGGCGCCGGCAGCCTGCTCCCAGGCCAGACCCGCCCTGCCCTCGTCTGGGACATGGAGGTCGACGAGACCGGGGAGGGCATCGAAGTCTCGGTGAGCCGAGCGATCGTGCGCAGCCGGGCGAAGCTGCACTACATGGGTGCTCAGCAGGCCCTGGACGACGGTACGGCCGAGGAGTCGCTACGACTCTTGCGCGAGGTCGGAACGCTGCGCCAGGAGCGCGAGGCACGCCGCGGAGGCATCACGCTGCCGATCCCCGAGCAGGAGGTCTACCGCGAGGAGACCGGCTACGCACTCCGCTACCGAGCTCCGCTTCCGATCGAGGGCTGGAACGCCCAAATCTCGCTGATGACCGGGATGGGAGCGGCCGAGCTCATGCTGGAGGCGAGGGTGGGCGTGCTCCGCACGCTGCCCGAGGCCGATCGCGGGGCCCTCGCGCGCCTGCGGCGAACCGCCAAGGCGCTCGAGATCCCCTGGCCCGAGGACGTGACACACGCCGAGCTGATCAGGCAGCTGGACCCGCGGATCGCGGTGCACGCGGCATTCGTGTCCGAGTCGACCGTCGTCCTGCGCGGATCGGGATACATCGCGTTCGAAGGCCGCACGCCCGACAAGGCTGCGCACGCCGGCGTCGCGTCCACCTATGCGCACGCGACGGCACCTCTGCGCCGCCTCGTCGACCGCTACGTCGGCGAGGTGTGCCTCGCCATCTCGCGAGACACGGACATCCCCGCGTGGGCGCGCTCCGCGCTGCCGGCGCTGCCCGAGACGATGGACGTCTCGAACAGGCGCGCCCAACAGTACGAGTCGGGAATCGTGTCCACGGTCGAAGCCGCCGTGCTCGAGCCCAGCGTAGGTGAGAGGTTCCAGGCGGTCGTCGTCGACGTCGACGAGCACGACGGGGGCGGGACCGTGCAGCTCAAAGAGCCTGCGGTCACCGCTCGCTGCACGGGCGACGACCTGCCGTTGGGCGAGCGGATCGACGTCACGCTCGAAACGGCGGACGTCGAGCAACGGCTCGTTCGCTTCGTGCTCACGCCCTGACGGGGCTCGCGTCGCGTTCAGTGGGCCGCGAACAGCCGTCGACGCCCCTCGACGCCCTTCAGCTCGTGCTCGCCGCGATCGTCGAACTCGAGCCCGGATCCGGCCACGAGGTCGCGCGTCGTCGAGCTCACGAGCACCTCTCCCGCGCCGGCGAGCGACATCACGCGCGCGCCGACGTGCACCGCGATGCCGCGCGGCTTGTCTCCGCCGTGGCGCTCGACCTCGCCCGTGTGCACGCCCGCGCGAACCTCGAGTTCGAGCGGCCGCAGCGCGTCCCGGATCCCCAGCGCGCAGCGGATCGCACGTGCCGGCCCGTCGAAGACGGCGAGGAACCCGTCCCCGGCCGTGTCGACCTCCTCGCCCGCGAAGCGCGCGAGCTCGGCCCGGACGGCATCGTCGTGCGCCCGGACCAACGCGCCCCACGCCTCGTCGCCCAGCGCCTCGGCCCGCTCGGTCGACCCGACGAGATCGGTGAAGAGCACCGTCGCGAGGACGCGGTCGGACGAGGCCGCAGGGCGCACGCCGGTCAGGAACTCCTCGACCTCGTCGAGGACCTGATCCGGATCGAAGAAGGGGACGTGGACGTCCCCCGCGAGCTCGACGAAGCGTGCGCCCGGGATGCGCGACGCGATGTACCTGCCCTCCTCCACGCGCGCGTCGAGGTCACCGGTTCGGTGCAGGACAAGGGTGGGGCACTGCACGCTCGGGAGCACGTCGCGGACGTCCGCCTGCGAGTTCATGAGGATCAGGTCGCGCGCGCCGGAGGGGCTCAGGCTGGCCCTGCCGCGACGCTGGAACCAGGCCGACTCCGCCGGGGTCGCGTGGGGCCACATCGCCGAGAGGTCGGCGTTCTGGCCCCAGGTCTCCTCGAGCTGCGCAGCCTCTCGGACTCGATCCTCCCACGCGGGCGCCCATGGGTACTCGTCTTCCGGGTTACACCGCTTCGCATACGTGCCGTAGAGGACAACTGCGCGTGTCCGCTCTGGATACGTGGCGGCGAAGAGGACGGACATCGGCCCGCCTTCGGAGTAGCCGAAGAGCGCGGCCGACTCGCTCCCGACGGCATCCATGACCGCGCGAACGTCGTCCATGCGAGTCTCGAAGTCCGGGAAGCTGACACGGTCGGAGAGCCCCGTGCCACGCTTGTCCAGGC
Organism: Gaiellaceae bacterium; assembly: GCA_035698005.1. Classification (GTDB taxonomy): domain Bacteria; phylum Actinomycetota; class Thermoleophilia; order Gaiellales; family Gaiellaceae; genus GMQP-bins7. The sequence goes on from DASSCD010000006.1 coordinate 19,012, forward strand.
GGATGAGGCGCGCGAACGACCCGAGGCGCTCGTGGAAGTGTGCCGCGGCGGGCAGCTCCCAGTCGAGCTCGAGGTGGGAGAAGAAGCCGTGGACGAGGACGAGGTCGAAGGGGCCCTCCCCGGTCACCTGGTACGCGATGTTGACGTCGCCGCTCCGCGCGTACCGGATCGGCGCCCTCATCCGGTGAGCTCCCGAAAGCGATAGCAGTCGACCGTGTGGTCGTTCACGAGTCCGACGGTCTGCATGAACGCGTAGCAGACGGTCGGCCCCACGAAGCGGAAGCCGCGCTTCTTCAGGTCCTTCGAGAGCGCCCGCGAGAGCTCGGTCTCCGCCGGGATCTCGGACACGGAGCGCCAGCGGCCGACGAGCGGCTCACCCCCGACGAAGCTCCACACGTACGCGTCGAGGCTCCCGAGCTCGTCCTGGACCTCGAGCACGCGGCCGGCGTTGACGACGGTCGACTCGACCTTCAGTCGGTTGCGGACGATCCCCGGGTCGGCCAGCAGCCGCTCGACGTCCTTCGGCGTGAAGCGCGCCACGAGCTCGGGGTCGAAGCCGACGAACGCCCGCCGGTAGCCCTCCCGCTTGCGGAGGATCGTCGCCCACGAGAGCCCCGCCTGCGCGGCTTCGAGAGTCAAGAGCTCGAACAGGTGGCGGTCGTCGTGCGAGGGGACGCCCCACTCGTCGTCGTGGTGGGCGAGCATCGCGGCGTCTTCGCCGGTCGTCCAGTCGCAGCGCGTTCGGGCCATGAGGCCCCGCTAGGATCGCACGCGATGCGCCTCGGGATCCTCGTGCTCTCCCTCGCCCTGCTCCTCGCGGGATGCGGGGGAGGCGACGACGGGACCGGCGAGGCAGGGACCACGACCACGACGACCTCGACGTCCAGCGGGTGCGAGTCGGTCGAGGCGCCGGCGAAGCGCGATGCGCCGCAATTCACCGCTCCGAAGGGGACCCTCGACCCGGGAAAGACGTGGGCCCTGACGTTCGGGACCAACTGTGGGGACTTCACCGTCGAGCTCGACCCGTCCCTCGCGCCGGAGGCGACGAACTCGCTCGTCTTCCTCGCCCGCGAGGGGTACTTCGACGACACGGTCTTCCACCGGATCGTCCCCGGCTTCGTCATCCAGGGCGGCGACCCGACGCAGACCGGGACGGGCGGGCCGGGGTACGCCACGCTCGACGTGCCACCCGGCGCGGCCCGCTACACGAAGGGGACGGTCGCGATGGCGAAGTCGGGCCTCGAGCCGGCGGGGACGGCCGGGAGCCAGTTCTTCGTCGTCACCGCGGACGGGGTCAACCTCCCGGCCGAGTACGCGATCGTCGGGAAGGTCTCGGAGGGAATGGACGTCGTCGAGCGGATCGGCGAGCTCGGCGACGCACAGGAGATGCCGACGCA
>DASSCD010000007.1:0-8837 GCA_035698005.1 Gaiellaceae bacterium
AGGGGGCGCGTCGTGCCGGGGTCGAGCAGGTCGTGTGCGCGGCGGAGTCCGCGGCGGAGATCGCGCTCGCGGGTGTTCGGCCCATCCCGGTGCGCGACCTCGCGGAGGCCGTCGCCTACCTTCGCGGCGAGATCGACGCCCCGGCATTCGAGCCGCTGAGCGAGGAGGAGCTCCGCCCGGGGGCGACGCCGGACCTCGCCGACGTGCGGGGCCAGGAGCGTGCTCGGCGCGCTCTCGAGATCGCGGCCACCGGCGGGCACAACCTCCTGCTCTCCGGGCCGCCCGGGACGGGGAAGACCATGCTCGCTCGCCGCCTCCCGGGGATCCTGCCGCGGCTGACGCGGCGCGAGGCGCTCGAGGTGACCCGGATCCACTCGGTCGCGGGCCTGCTCCCGCCGGGGCGGCCGCTGATCACTCTCGCGCCGTTCCGCTCGCCGCACCACGGCACGTCAGCGCCTGCGGTCGTCGGAGGAGGGCCCGGCCCGCGCCCTGGCGAGGTCTCGCTCGCGCACCGCGGCGTCCTGCTGCTGGACGAGCTCGCGGAGTTCCCGCGCTCGGTGCTCGAGGCCCTCCGCCAGCCGCTCGAGGACGGCGTCGTCAGCGTCTCGCGGGTCGGCGGCCACGCGCTCTTCCCCGCGCGTTTCCAGCTCGTCGGGACGATGAACATGTGCCCCTGCGGGGCCCACGGCGACCCGGCCCTCGAGTGCAGCTGCTCGCCGCAGCGGCTGGCCGCCTACCGCGAGAAGCTATCCCGGGCACTGCTCGACCGGTTCGACCTGGCGGTCGCGATGCCGCGCCCGCGTGCGGCCGAGCTAGCGGCGCCGCTCGGCGAGCCCTCCGAGCCGGTGCGGGAGCGCGTCTGCCGCGCACGCGAGCGTCTGCACGCGGCGCTCCCGCGGCGGTCGGAGGCCGCGTCCGAGCTTCTCTCGAGCGCGGTCGACCGACTGGCGCTCTCGGGCCGCGGGCGCGTGCGCGTTGCCCGCGTCTCGAGGACGATCGCATGTCTCGCGGGCGCCGCCTCCGTCGAGCCGGCGCATGTCGCCGAGGCTCTCTCGTACCGGATGCCCGGCGAGCTGCCGTCTTGACTGCCCTCCACGTGCTGCGCCGGCGCGAGCTCCCGGGCCTGCTCGCCGCGATCCACGACCCGCCTCCCGTCCTCTACCTCCGAGGCGAGGGTGAGCCGTCGCTCCTCGACGGGCCGACGGTCGCAGTGGTCGGGGCCCGCGCCTGCTCCTCGTACGGAAGATCGGTCGCGCGTGCGCTGGCACGCGAGCTGGCGGCGGCGGGAGTGGTCGTCGTCAGCGGGATGGCTCGCGGCATCGACGGCGAGGCGCACCGCGGCGCCCTCGACGCGCGGGGCACCACGGTGGCGGTGCTCGGCTGCGGGGTCGACCGCGACTATCCAGCCGCCCATGCCGAGCTCGCGCGGAGGCTCTGCGAGCGGGGCCTCGTCGTCTCGGAGTACGAGCCCGGGATCGAGCCGGCGCCCTGGAGGTTCCCCGCGCGCAACCGGATCATCGCCGGCCTCTCGCGCGCGACGGTCGTGGTCGAGGCCCGCGAGCGGAGCGGCGCGCTGATCACCGCGGACTTCGCGCTCGAGGAGGGGAGAGAGGTGCTCGCCGTACCGGGCGAGATCACGAGCGCTCTCTCCACGGGCACGAACGCGCTCATCAGGCTGGGCGCGACCCCGGTGACACGTGCGGGTGACGTTCTCGAGTCCCTCGGCGTCGAAGCCACCCGACGTGACGCATCGCCTTCGCTGGGCGCGGACGCCGGCGCGCTGCTCGGGCGTCTCCGCGAGGGGGCGCTGACGGCCGACGACCTCGTGCGCACGTCGTCGCTCGACCCGGCCGCAGCGTCCGCGGCGCTGATGGAGCTCGAGCTCGCCGGGGCGGTCGCGCTCGAGGACGGGGTGTATCGCGCGTCCATCTAGGATCGCGCCGCATGGTGGCCGACTCGTACTGGCTCGTGGAGCCGCACGACCCGTTGCCGCGAGCCCGGCTCGGTGGGGCTCCGGACGTGGCCGTCGTCGGCGGTGGAATCACCGGCTGCTCGTGCGCGCTCGCCCTCGCCGAGGCCGGCCTGCGCGTACGCGTGTACGAGGCGCGCGAGATCGCCGGCGGAGCGAGTGGCCGGAACGGGGGGTTCGCGCTGCGCGGTGGCGCCGCTCCGTATCCGGTGACAGCGGCGTCGATCGGGCGCGGGCGTGCCGCGGATCTCTGGCGCTGGACCGAGCGCGAGCTGGCCGCCGTGGCCGAGGCCGCAGGGGATGCGTTTCGTCCCACCGGGAGCCTCCGTCTCGCCGCCGACGAGGACGAGCGGGCCGAGCTCGAGGAAGAGCACGAGGCCCTCCGTGCGGACGGGTTCGACGTCGAGTGGCGGGACGAGCTCGAGCCGCCGCTCGCCGGCCGGTATGCAGCAGCCCTCTTCCACCCCGGCGACGGCGTGCTGCAGCCCGCGCGGCTCGTTCGGCGTCTGGCGGCGCGGGCCGCCGAGTCGGGCGTCGAGATCCGCGAACGGACGCGGGTGGCGACGCTCGCGGAGACCGGGGCCGAGAGGGTCGTCGTCGCCACGGACGGGTACCCGAGCGGGCTCCTGGGCGAGCTCGAGGGCCTCGTCGTGCCGACTCGGGGTCAGGTGATCGCGACCGAGCCCCTCGAGGAGCGCCGTTTCGAGGTCCCCCACTACGGCCGGCACGGCTTCGACTACTGGCACCAGGCGGAGGACGGGCGCCTCGTCGCGGGCGGCTTCCGGGACGTGGCGCTCCAGGAGGAGTTCACTGCCGAGGAGACGACGACGCCGACGGTCCAGGGCGCGCTCGAGGAGTTCGTGGCCTCCCTTGCCGGCCGCCCGCTCCGGGTCGACTACCGCTGGGCGGGGATCTTCGGCCTCGTCTTCGACTTCCTCCCGGTCGTCGGCCGCGTCCCGGGCGTGGAGGGGGCATGGGTGGCGGGCGGCTACTCGGGGCACGGCAACGTGCTCGGCTTCGCGTGCGGCCGTCTCGTCGCGAGCGCGATCCTGGACGACCGCGATCCGCTGCTCGAGCTCTTCGAGCCTGCACGGCTCCTCGCCTCGTAGCGCCGCGCCGCGGAAGATGCCGGGCGGACTCGGCGAGCCAGGATGCGAGGACGTTGACAATCGGTTCCCGGGAGGAGTACGGTGCTGCGCCGTGGACGCCGACGGCGTCCGTGGGAGAGGGGAGAGGAATGAAGCGCGTACTCGCGGTTGCGGCCTCCGTCGCCCTGCTCGTGGGTGTCGGAGCAAGCGCGGCACTGGCCGGCGAGGTCAAGGGCCCGCCGAACCAGGCGAACAACACCAACGAGACGGGGGCCCTCGCGCACGCCAACTCGGCCTGCGCTGCCAGCGGTCTGAACGACTTCGATTCCGCCGAGGGACAGAACGAGTCGCAGGTCCAGACGGCTGCGGACTCCTGGAAGTACTACGGCCTGCCCAAGGGCGCGCCCGGCAAGCTCGGTCTCTGCAAGGGCGGGACCGGGGAGCGGTAGGGACTGTTCACGGCGGCCCCGGCGTAATCGTCGGGGCCGCCACGGTCTCGACGCGTCGCAGCGCAGCGTCGCGCCGCCACGAACGACTGCTTGACTCCGGCCCGTGAGCGGCGCGATCGAGATCCGCGGGCTGCGCGTCGAACGCGGCGGGCGCGAGGTGCTCCACGACATCTCGCTCGACGTCGAGCCGGGGCGCGTGACCGGGCTCCTGGGGCCGAGCGGGAGCGGGAAATCGACGCTGATCCGCTCGGTGGTGGGGGTACAGATCGTCGCGGGCGGCCGGGTGAGCGTCCTCGGCCTTCCGGCGGGCTCGCGCGCGCTCCGGTCGCGCATCGGGTACATGACGCAGGAGCCTGCGGTGTACCGCGATCTCACCGTGCGCGAGAACCTCTCGTACTTCGGGCGGATCGTCGGAGTCGATCGCGAGCGCGTCGAGGAGGTCGTCGCCCGCGTCGGGCTCGCGGCGGAGCGCGATCAGGTCGTCGCCACGCTCTCGGGCGGCCAGCGTGCGCGTGTGTCGCTCGGGACAGCGCTCCTCAACGGCCCGGACCTGCTCGTCCTGGACGAGCCGACGGTCGGGCTCGACCCGCTGCTCCGCCGCGACCTCTGGGACTTCTTCCACGAGCTCGCCGAGAGTGGGACGACGCTCCTCGTCTCGAGCCACGTCATGGACGAGGCCGCGCGATGCGACCGCCTCGTGCTGATCCGCGACGGCTCGTTGCTCGCGGTCGCGACGCCTTCGGAGCTGCGGGAGCGGACGGGGGTCGACGAGCTCGACGCCGCGTTCCTGCGGCTCGTCGAGGAGGGGCGGCGATGAGCCGCCGCGCCACCGGGGCGACTGCGCTCCGCGTGCTCCGGCAGCTCCGACGCGACCCGCGGACGATCGCGCTGATCGTCGTCGTCCCGTGCCTGCTGATCATCGTCGTCGACCAGCTCTTCGCCGACCGGGAGGAGGTCTTCCAGCAGGTCGGGGTGCCGCTGCTCGGTCTCTTCCCGCTCGTCTCGATGTTCCTCGTGACCTCGATCACGATGCTGCGAGAGCGAACCTCCGGTACGCTCGAACGGCTGCTCGCCCTGCCGCTGGCGAAGCTCGACCTCCTCCTCGGCTATGCGATCGCATTCGCGGCGCTGGCCACGGCCCAGGGCGTCGTCGTCTCCTTCGTCGGCTTCGGGTTGCTCGGCCTCGAGACGGCGAGCTCGACAGCGCTCGTCGTTGCGCTCGCGGTCGCGAACGCGGTGCTCGGGATGGCGCTCGGCCTGTTCCTGAGCGCCTACGCGCGCACGGAGTTCCAGGCCGTCCAGTTCATGCCGGCGTTCATCCTCCCGCAGATCCTCCTCTGCGGGCTGCTCGTGCCCCGCGACGAGATGGCGGACTGGCTGCAGTGGATCGCGGCGCTGCTGCCGTTCACCTACGCGTACGACGCGCTCTCGCGGGCGGCGACCGAGTCGACGCTGGATGCCCGGTTCTGGCTCGACGTCGGCGTCGTGCTCGGTGTAACGGCGCTCGCGCTCGCTCTCGGCGCGGCGACGCTCCGGCGCCGCACTCCCTGAGGCTATGTCGCCTTGACCGCGGCGATCAGCTTGAGGATGGACTCCTTCGCGTCGCCGAATAGCATCGTCGTCTTCGGGTCGAGGTAGAGCTCGTTGTCGATGCCGGCGAACCCGGGGCGCATCGAGCGCTTCATGACGACGATGCTGGCCGCCCTGTCCACGTCGAGGATGGGCATGCCGTAGATGGGGCTCGCGGTGTCGTGCCGCGCGGCCGGGTTCGTGACGTCGTTCGCGCCGATGACGAGCACGACGTCGGTCTGCGGGAACTCCGGGTTGATCTCGTCCATCTCGGAGAGCTGCGTGTACGGCACGTTCGCCTCCGCGAGCAGCACGTTCATGTGCCCGGGCATGCGCCCCGCGACGGGGTGGATCGCGTACTTGACGTCGACGCCGCGCTCCTCGAGGAGGTCGGCGAGCTGCCGCACGTCGTGCTGCGCCTGTGCGACCGCCATCCCGTAGCCAGGCGCCACGATCACCTTCCGGGCGAAAGAGAGCTGCACCGCCACGTCTTCGGGCGACGTCGCGCGCACGGTCCTGCCGTCGTCGGCCCGGGGACCGCCCGCGCCCGTCTGCACCTGCCCGAACGCGCCGAAGAGCACGTTCGCGATCGAGCGGTTCATTGCCTTCGCCATGAGCAGCGTGAGGAGCGTTCCCGCCGCCCCGACGAGCATCCCCGAGACGATGAGGACGGTCGAGTCGAGGACGAACCCCGTCGCCGAAGCGGCCAGCCCGGTGAAGGCGTTCAAGAGGGAGATGACGACAGGCATGTCCGCCCCGCCGATCGGGAGCACGAACAGCACGCCGAAGAGCAACGCGAGCCCGATGAGCCCGTAGAGGAGCCACTGGTCCTCGGCGCCCGCGACAGCGGCTACCCCGAGCGCCGCGGCGCCGAGCAGCACGAGCACGTTCACGACGTTCTGCGCGGGGAACACGATCGGGCGGCCGCTGACGAGCTCCTGCAGCTTCGCGAAGGCGACGACCGAGCCGGCGAAGGAGATCGAGCCGATCAGTGCCGAGAGGACGATCGAGACGGTCTCGTCGGAGCCGAGCTCGACGGCGTTGTACCACTCGGCGAGGGCGACGAGCGCTGCCGCACCGCCTCCGACGCCGTTGAAGATCGCGACCATCTGGGGCATCGCGGTCATGCGGACCGTGCGCGCCCCGACGACGCCGACGACCGTGCCGATCGCGAGCCCCACGATCATCAGCGCCCAGTTCTCGAGCCCCTCGAGCAGCAGGGTCGTCGCGATCGCGACGAGCATCCCCGCGCCGCCGACCCAGTTCCCCTTACGCGCATGCCTCGGCGAGGACAGGAACTTGAGCGCGACGACGAAGCAGACGATCGTGACGAGATAGAGGAGTCCGACGACGTCTGGGTCCGAGATCACCGTTGCTCTCCCCGCAGCGACCGGGATCCGCTCGCGCGGATCCCAGTCGCGCGAACACCCCTGAAGTGCAGCCGTTTCGCGGCTGCGGTGTCGGCGACGATCACGAGTCGCCGTCCTTCGGAGGCTCAGGCCTCCGCTTGAACATGCCGAGCATCCGGTCGGTGACGAACCAGCCGCCGACGACGTTCGCGGTCGCGAGCACGAGCGCGGCGAAGCCGACGGCCTTCGTGAACGTGTCCTCGGCGCCGCCGAGCACGAGGATCGCGCCGACGATGACGATGCCGTGGATGAAGTTCGCGCCCGACATCAGGGGCGTGTGGAGCATCGTCGGCACCTTCGCGATGACCTCGAAGCCCAGGAACGCGGCCAGCACGAGGATCGTCAGTTCGATGACGAGCGGGACGTCCATCAGCCTCCCTCGCCCGCCTCGGGCCGGGTCACGCAGGCCCCGGAGGTGATCTCGTCCTCCCAGTCGAGGTGGAGCTCGCCTTCGGGCGCGAGGTGCTGGAGCAGCGCCGCGACGTTGCGCGAGTAGAGCTGGCTCGCGTGGTAGGCCATCAGGGAGGGGAGGTTCGTGGTACCGACGATGGCGACGCCGGCGTGGTCGACGACCTCGCCCGGGACCGTGACCTCGCAGTTGCCGCCGCTCTCGGCCGCCAGGTCGACGATCACGGATCCGGGCCGCATCCGCTCGACCGCGCTCGCGGGGATCAGCTTCGGCGCGGGCCTGCCTGGTACCGCCGCCGTCGTGATGACGACGTCGAACTCGGGGATCCGCTCCTCGAGCGCCGTCTGCTGGAGCGCCTGCTGCTCGGGCGTGAGCTCGGTCGCATAGCCGCCCTGGGTCTCCTCGGCGCGCACGCCGAGCTCGAGAAACGACGCGCCCAGGCTCTCGACCTGCTCCTTGACGGCGGGTCGCACGTCGAACGAGGACACGACCGCCCCCAGGCGGCGGGCCGTGGCGATCGCCTGCAGCCCCGCGACGCCGGCCCCGATCACGAGCGCGCGGACCGGCGCGATCGTCCCTGCCGCCGTCATCAGCATCGGGAAGAGCTTCGGCACGCGGTCGGCCGCCAGCAGAACCGCCTTGTACCCGCCGACCGTGGCCTGTGAGGACAGCGCATCCATGGACTGGGCCCTGGTGATGCGGGGGATGGACTCCATCGCGAACGCGACGACCCCGTGCTCGCGCAGCCGCGCGACTCCCTCGGGATCGGTCAGCGGCTGGAGGAAGCCGATGAGCACCGTGCCCGAGGCGAGCGCCTCGACCTCCCCGGCGCTCGGCGGCGAGACGCGAACGACGGCGTCTGCGCCGGAGACGACCGCGTCCGCGTCCGCGAGGTCGGCACCGGCTTCGGCGTAGGCCGTGTTCGGGAACCCGGCCGCTTCGCCCGCGCCGCGCTCCACGCTGATCTCGAACCCGGCGTCGCGCAGCTTCGAGACGGTCTCCGGGACGAGCGCCACCCGTTGCTCGCCGGGAGCCGTCTCCCTCGGGACCGCGACTCGCATGCGGACGGGAACTCTATTGGCGGCGCCGGGCCGCCGTGCCCGGAACCGCGCTCAGAGCGACGCCCAGACGTCGAGCTTCGTCTTCGCACGCCGGATCACCTCGTCGGTGAACGCCGCCGTGCCGCTGTGCCCGCCGAGGTCGGCGGTGCGGACACCCTCGGCAACCGCTTCGAGGCACGCCTCTCGGATCGCCCTGCCCGCGGTCTGGAGCTCCTGCTCGTCGGCGTGCGAGAGCAGGACCGCGCCGGCCAGGATCATCGCCATCGGGTTGGCGATGTCCTTGCCCTCGAGTGCGGGCGCGGTCCCGTGTGCCGCCTCGGCCATCAGCGCGCTCGGCTCGAAGTCGTCGCCGAACGCAACGAGCAGCGACTCGGAGCCCGCGATCGAGCCGAAGAGCGGGAGCACGAGGTCGGAGAGGATGTCGCCGTCGCGATTGAGCGCCGGGATGACGAGCGGCGCGCCGCTCGAGGACACGAGGAGCGCGAACGTCGCGTCGATCAGCTGCGGCTCGTAGGGCACGTCCGGGTGGCGCGCGGCCGCGGCGTCCATCTCCTCCTTGAGCATGCCCTCGTAGACGGGGCTCACCGTGTACTTCGGGCCGCCGAACACCTTCGCGCCCATGCGCTCGGCCTGGCGGAACCCGAACTCGGCGACCGCGTGGCAGATCCGCCGCTCGATGCGCTCGGTCCTGAAGGCCACCTCGTCGTCGCCTTCGCCCTCGCGCCACTCGGTCGCGCCGTACGCGTCGCCGACCGCCATCCGCACGACCGAGATCGGCGCGTGCACGCCGCCGAAGGGGACGACGCCCGGAATGCGGCGGCCCGTACGGACGATCACCTTCCCGCCGATTTCCTCGCGCAGGATGCGGTTCGGCGAGCCGACG
>DASSCD010000008.1:0-15971 GCA_035698005.1 Gaiellaceae bacterium
AGCGTCGTCTTCCCGGTGCCCGAGAGCCCGAAGAAGACCGCGACCTTCCCGTCAGCACCGACGTTCGCCGAGCAGTGCATCGGGAACACGCCCTCGAGCGGCAGCCGGTCGTTCATCAGCGTGAAGATCGACTTCTTGATCTCGCCCGCGTAGAACGTGCCCCCGATCAGCACCTCTGTGCGCGAGGGATGGAGCACGACGAAGGTCTCGCTCCGCGTGCCGTCCTCGTGCGGGACCGCGCTGACCGACGGCGCGTGGAGGATCACCGCCTGCGTCTCCAGCGTTTCGAGCTCGTCCTCCGAGGGATCGATGAAGAGCGTCTTCGCGAAGAGCGCGTGCCAAGGGCTCTCGGTGAGGACCCGGACCGAGAGCCGGTGTGCAGGATCCGCGCCGACGTACGAGTCGACGACGTATACGTCGCCCTCGGACAGCCGCGCGACGACTTTCTCGCGCAGGCGCTCGAACGAGTCGGGCGAGATCTCGGCGTTCACGTCGCCCCACCAGATCCGCTCCTCGGACCCGGGCTCGCGGACGACGAACTTGTCCTTGGGAGAGCGCCCGGTGTGGACTCCCGTGTCGACGACGAGCGGGCCGCCCTCGGCGAGGGTCGCCTCGCCACGGCGGAGCGCGTGCACGTAGAGCTGGGAGGTCGTCGGGCGCCAGAAGACCCGTCCGCGCACGTCCTCGAGGCCGTGCTCGGCGAGCGACCCCCGGCCGGGGACCGTCGCGGTCACGCCCGCTCTCGCCTCGTCGTCTCTCCCATGAGCCGCTCTATCGTATGCGTGCAGCGGGATCCGGAGCAGGGCGCCCATCGTCTCGGGCAGCGAGCTCCGCGAAGCGGCCGCCTCGGGCGAGCAGCTCCTCGTACGTCCCGACCTCGGCGATGCGACCGCGGTCGAGCACGACGATCTGGTCGGCGTCGCGCACGGTCGAGAGCCGGTGGGCGATCGCGATCGTCGTGCGGCCCTCGGAGAGCCGCTCGAGGGCTTCCTGCACGAGCCGCTCGGTCTGGGTGTCCAGCGACGAGGTTGCCTCGTCGAGGACGAGCACGGGCGGGTTGCGCAGGATCGTGCGCGCGATCGCGATCCGTTGCTTCTCCCCGCCGGAGAAGCGGTAGCCGCGCTCGCCCACGACCGTGTCGTAGCCATCGGGCAAGGTCGCGATCAGCTCGTGGATCTGCGCCGCGCGGGCTGCGTCCTCGACCTCCTCGTCGGTCGCCTCGGGCCGCGCGAAACGCAGGTTCTCGCGCACGGAGGCGTGGAAGAGGTACGTCTCCTGCGAGACGACGCCGACTGCCCCTGCGAGCGCGGCGAAGGTGAGGTGGCGCACGTCGACCCCGTCGACCGTGACGGTGCCCTGCGTCGCGTCGTAGAGGCGCGCGACGAGGTACGCGCAGGTCGTCTTGCCGGACCCGGTCTCCCCGACGAGCGCCGTCTTCGTGCCCGGCGGGACCGAGAACGACACGTCCTGCAGGGTCCAGGCCGCGTCGTCGTAGCGGAACCAGACATCGTCCAGCCGGACCTCGCCCACGGGCTCGTCCAGCACGCGCTCACCCTCGACGATCTCGACCCGGTGATCGAGGTACTCGAAGATCCGGTCGAAGAGCGCGAGCGAGCTCTGCACCTCGAGCTGCACCCCGAGCAGGCTCCCGATCGGGAAGAAGAGCCGGGCCTGCAGCGTGGTGAACGCGACGAGCGTCCCGATGGTGATCGTCTCGGAGCCCTGGGCGATCGTGAAGCCCGCGAACCAGTAGACGAGGGCGGGCATGATCGCGAACGTCGTCTGGATCGAGGCCATCATCCAGCGGCCCGTCATCCGGCTCCGCACCTCGAGCTGCGCGAGGCGGCTGGACTCCCGCTCGAAGCGCTCGGCGAGGTCGTCGGTGCGCCCCATCGTCTTCCCGAGCAGGATCCCGGACACCGAGAGCGATTCCTGGACGATCGAGGAGACGTCTGCGAGCGAGACCTGCCGCTCCGCGGTCACCTTCTTGCGCTGTTCGCCGACCCGCTTCGTGAGCCAGACGAACAGCGGCAGCAGCGCGAGCGCGAACGCGGCGAGCCGCCAGTCGAGGAGCAGCATCGCGACCACCGTCGCGAGGACGGTCGTCACGTTCGAGAGGACGGACGTCGCCGTCGAGGTGACGACGGTCTCGATGCCGCCGATGTCGTTCGCGATCCGGCTTTGCACCTCGCCGGTGCGGGTCCTCGTGAAGAACGCGAGCGACAGCCGCTGCAGGTGCCGGTAGACCTGCGTCCGCAGGTCGTGCATGACGCTCTGGCCGACCTGGTTCGTGAGCAGCGTCTGGTACACGCCGATCACGCCGGTCACGATCGGGATCGCGACCATGCCGGCGACGAGGACGCTCAGGAGGCCGACGTTCTCGTCCGGGATCGCGACATCGAGCACCTCGCGCAGCAGGAACGGCGACACGACGCCGATCGCCGCCGCGAAGAAGATCAGCGCGCAGACGACGCCGAGCCGGACGCGATACGGCCGGAAGAGCGAGACGATGCGGCGAAAGTTCGCCTTGCGCACGGCGGGGTCGGACGGCCGCTCGGGCGGATCCTCCGCGAGGTAACGATCGAAACGGCGTCCGGGCACTCGCTAAGCGTGCCTGCAAGCGGTTAGCGTCGGCCGGTGATCGCGAGCCCCCTGCGCCGGAACCGCGACTTCCTCCTCCTCCAGACCGGTCTCCTGCTCTCGAGCGCGGGCTCGCAGATGACCGCGATCGCATACCCGCTGCTCGTGCTCGCGCTCACGGGCTCGCCCGCGAAGGCCGGAGTCGTCGCATTCGTGCGCTTTCTCGCGATGGCGGTGCTCGCGCTGCCGGCGGGGATCGCGGCCGACCGCTGGAACCGCAGGCGCCTCATGATCGCGGCCCACGCGACGCGTGCGTGCGTCATCGGGACGCTCGGCGTCCTCGTGCTCTCCGACGAGGTGGAGTTCTGGATGCTCCCGCTGGTCGCGTTCGTCGAGGGAGGGGGCGCCGCCGTGTTCTCGGCGGCGCAGTCGGGCGCGTTTCGCGCAGTCGTGCCGACGCAGCAGCTGCCCGCGGCCGTGGCCGTCGTCACCGGGCGGGAAGCCGCCGTCCAGGTCGCGAGCCCTGCGCTCGGGGGCGTCCTGTTCGGGGTCGCGCGGGCGCTCCCGTTCGTCGTGCACGCGGTGCTGTACGTGCTCTCGGCCGCCGCCCTGCTCGCCATGCGCACGCCCTTCCAGGAGGAACGGGACGCCGATCGCTCGCCGCTGCGCTCACGGGTCGCCGAAGGATTCCGCTTCCTCTGGGACCACGCCTTCCTGCGGACGACGGCGCTGCTGTTCGGGCTGGCGAACTTCATCGGGCCGGGCGTCCTGCTCGCGATCGTCGTCATCGGCGAGGAGCAGGGGCTGACGAGTGGCAGGGTCGGCCTCCTCGTCTCCGTGTTCGGCGCGGGCGTCCTCGCGGGCGCCTTCCTGTCCTCCTTCGTGCGCCGGCGGCTCCCGGTCAGAGGAGTGCTGCTGCTGGAGCTCTGGACCTGGACCGGCTGCAGCCTCTTCCTCGTCTGGCCGAACGTGTACGTGCTGACGGCGAGCATCGTCCCCACGGCGCTCGTGATCCCGTCGACCGACTCGGTCGTCCACAGCTACCGGTACGCGCTGACGCCGGACCGCCTCCAGGGCCGCGTGACCAGCGTCTGGGCGACGATCGGCCTCGCGATCGCTCCCCTCGGCCCACTCGTCGCGGGCATCCTCCTCGACTCGTCGTCGGCGCGCGCGACGATCGCGGTCTTCGCCGCCTTCGGACTCGTGCTCGCGCTCTGGGGCACGTTGAGCCCCTCGATCCGCACGGCGCCGAGCCTCGACGAGCTCGCGGAGCTGCCGGCTCCAGCACGCTGAGCCGCGGCAGGCTCTCGCCTCTCGGCGCCGAACCCGGCTGCGTGGGCACCCGGGCCGCGATCGACCGCTTCCTCGAGCATGGCGGGCTCTCCGACGCCACACGCAGGGCGTACGCCTCCGACCTGCGCTCGTTCGCCGCCTGGCTGGAGGGCCGTGGGCTCGAGCTCGACGACGTCGACGTGCGCGTGCTCGCGGACTGGGTCACCGATCTCGGCCGCGGGCCGCGACGCCTCTCGCCGGCGACGATCGCGCGGCGGCTCGCCGCGGTCCGGTCCTGCCTCCGCTTCACGTACGGCCCCGCCCGCGTCCCCGACGCCGCCCTCGCCCCGCGCCGCGTGCGGCGCCTGCCCGACGCGCCGAAGGCGTCCGAGGTCGACGCGCTGCTCGAGGTCACCGGGGGCAGCGAGCCGCTCGACCTGCGCAACCGCGCGCTGCTCGAGCTCCTCTACTCGGGCGGGCTCCGCAGCGCCGAGGCGGTCGGTCTCGACCTCGCCGACGTCGACTTCGAGCGCGAGGCGGTCCACGTCGACGGCAAGGGCGGGAAGGAGCGGGTCGTGCCTCTCGGCGAGGAGGCGGCGCACCACCTCGCGCACTATCTCCGCGACGGCCGCCCCGCTCTCGTCCGTGGCGCGGAGGACGCCATCTTCCTCTCGGCGCGCGGCCGACGCCTCGACACGAGCACCGTGCGCAGGATCCTGCGCCACCCGCATCGCCTGCGGCACGCCTTCGCCACCCACCTGCTCGAGGGCGGCGCCGACCTCCGCGTCATCCAGGAACTCCTCGGGCACTCCTCGCTCTCGACGACACAGGCCTACAGCCACGTCGACGCGCGCCGCCTCCGCCGCGTCTACGACCGTTCGCACCCGCGTTCCTAGCGCGAGACCGAGAGTCCGCCGGCGCGGACTCTCGGTCGCACAAGATCGCTAGAGGCGGTCGCTTCGCGGCCGCGATCGCAGTGCCGGCCTCGATGTGGACGTGACGCGGATCAGCTGTGGCACGGCCGGGAGCCCTGCGCGAGCTCGCGCTGGAGCGCGTTCATACGCGCCTCGTGGTCGCGGTCGCCCGCGTCGCCCGGTCGGAAGTCGTGCAGTCCCGCCCCTTCCCAGGCGACGTCTGGGGTGACGCCGGGGCCGCTCGTGGCGAGCCGGTAGCGCTTCCCGACGCCCGGCGGCCGCACCTCCCCGGACGCGAGGCGGTGGGGCACGAAGCCGTAGCAGAACGTCCCGTCCGGCGTCTTCGAGACGAAGGCGTTCTCGCGCCTCCACCCCGGCCCGTAGCCGGAGTCGAGCGTGTCGAGGTTGAGGACGCGCCCGTGGCTGTCGGTCGGCCGTCCGTCGCGCGTCGTGCCGAAGCCGTACACCGGCTGGCCGAGGTAGGTCAGACGCCCGAACAGGTGGTGCCAGCGGCCGCTGTAGCTCCAGTCGAGCCAGACCTCGAGCTTCGCGGCCGGCCCGCGCCAGTGCGAGAGCCGGAGCTCCCAGGCGCCGTGCCCCGGCTTGAACGGGGCGAGGCCGAAGTTCGCCTGCGAGCGCTGCCAGCGCTGGAGCGCCCAGTGCGAGCCGTCGGGCGCGGTGCAGGCGGTGACGAGCCAGGGCACCGCCGGCCCGCGGTAGGGGCCGCACACGTTCTTGAGGCCCTTCCAGAGCGGCCGGCCGTGGCTTCCCCAGCCGCCCGAGTAGTCCAGCCGGAACGCCACCTGGGCGCGGCTCGCCTGCGGTGTCCGCGCGCCGACCGCGCCCCAGGCGAGCACGCGCTGGAGCTTCCCGGCGCCGTGGTAGCTGAGGAGCGCCTTCCCGCCCTTGGAGACGGCGAGGGTCT
This sequence comes from Gaiellaceae bacterium, assembly GCA_035698005.1. Lineage (GTDB taxonomy): Bacteria > Actinomycetota > Thermoleophilia > Gaiellales > Gaiellaceae > GMQP-bins7. The sequence continues at coordinate 5,692 of DASSCD010000008.1, forward strand.
CGGTCGACGTGTTCCTGGCAACGAGCTGCGAGGCCTGTGCCGCCTGCGGCGCCACGACGGCGGCGACGGCAACGCCCGCGACGACGGCGGCGATCCGAAGCGGCAAGGCGCGGAGGATAGCCCGCGAGAGGAGCCGGCGCCCGACCGGCGAATCCGTTCGCGCGCCGTGAACGCCTCCGACCCCGACGTCGAGCGCTTCCTGCTCCACCTGGCCGCGCGCCGCTCGCCGCGCACCGTGGACGCCTATCGGCGCGACCTGGCCGCGCTCGGAGCCTTCCGCGGCGGCCCGGTCGCCGATGCGACACTCGACGAGCTCGAGCGCTGGCTCGCGGGGATGCGCGCGGACGGGCTCGCGCCCACGACTGCGGCACGACGTGTCTCGGCGGTGCGGACGTATTTCCGCCACCTCGTCCTTATCGGCGTGCGCGAGGAGAACCCCGCTGCCTCGCTCAAGCTACCCCGGCGCGCGCGTACGCTGCCGCGCGCGCTGTCCCCGGCGGAGACCGAGCGGCTGATCGACGCCGCGACCGGCTCGACGCCGCGCTCGCTGCGCGACCGCGCGCTCGTCGAGCTCCTGTACGGCGCCGGTCTGCGCGTCTCCGAGGCCGTGGGGCTCGAGAAGTCGGGGGTCGATCTCGAGTCGAGGATCGTACGCGTGCTCGGCAAGGGCGGGAAGGAGCGGCTCGTGCCTCTGGGCAGGCCGGCGGCCGAGGTGGTCCGTCGCTATCTCGCGCTCGGGCGGGCTCACCTCGACCGGCGGTACCGGCCGGAGCTCTTCCTCAACGCGCGGGGAGGCCCGTTGACCCGCGCGGGCGCCTTCCTCGTCCTCCGCCGCCTCGCGGACAGGGCGGGGCTCGAGCCGGGACGTGTGCATCCCCATCTGCTGCGGCATTCGTTCGCGACTCACCTGCTCGAGGGCGGGGCCGACCTGCGCTCGGTGCAGGAGATGCTGGGGCACGCCGACCTCGGGACGACGGAGCGCTACACGCACGTGTCGGATCGACGCCGCCGCGATGCCTACTTCGACGCACACCCGCACGCGCGCCGCAGGAAGCCCGCGTCGGACACCTCGGCGTGACGACTTCGTAACAGCGAGCCGGGCCGTTCGACGCCGTCCCTAGAGTGGCGGCGATGACCGCCCTCGAGCAGCCGCTCCGCGAGCTCTTCGGCTTCGACGGGTTCCGGCCGGGGCAGGAGGCCGTCGTGCGCGCGGCGGTCGAAGGGCGCGACACGCTCGCGCTCATGCCGACCGGCTCCGGCAAGTCGCTCACGTACCAGCTCGCTGCGATGCTGCGGCCCGAGCCGACGCTCGTCCTCTCGCCGCTCATCGCGCTGATGAAGGACCAGGTGGACAAGCTGCCGACCCGCGTCGCGCAGCATGCGACGTTCGTCAACTCCTCGCTCGACGCGACCGAGACCGCGAGGCGGCTGGACGAGGTCGCGACTGGTGGGAAGCGCCTCGTGTACGCGGCGCCCGAGCGCCTGCGCCAGGCCGCGTTCCTCGAGCTCTGCCGCTCCGTCGGAGTCGGCCTCGTCGTCGTCGACGAGGCGCACTGCGTGAGCATGTGGGGGCACGACTTCCGCCCCGACTACCTCTTCATCCGGCACGCCCTGGCGGCGCTGGGCGAGCCGGCGCTGCTCGGCATGACGGCGACGGCGACGCCGGAGACCGCGCGGGAGATCGGCGACGCGCTCGGCCGAACGCCCGAGATCGTGTCGACGAGCGTCGTGCGGCCGAACCTCCGCTACGACGTCGAGGAGGCCGCGAACGCCGAGAACCGGCTCGAGGTCCTCGTCGAGCGGCTCGCGAGGCTTCGCGGGGGCTCGGCGATCGTCTACGCCCGCTCGCGCCGCTCGACCGAGGAGATCGCGCGCGTGCTCAGCGGGCACGGCCTGCCGGCCGAGCACTACCACGCGGGCCTCGAGCCGGAGGAGCGGACGAGGGTGCAGGACGCGTTCGTCTCCGGCCGCACGCAGACGGTCGTCGCGACGACCGCCTTCGGCATGGGCATCGACAAGCCGGACGTCCGCCTCGTCTGCCTCGTGAACTATCCGTCGTCGCTCGAGGAGTACGTGCAGATGGTCGGGCGGGCGGGCCGGGACGGCGAGCCGAGCGAGACGCTGCTCCTCGCCGGGCGCGCGGACGCCGCCTCGCTCCGTCGTTTCGCACTCGCGGACGTCCCCGCCCCGGAGGACCTGCGCTCTGTGTACCGGGCGGTCCGCGACGCCGGCGGCGCCGTCGACCCGGACGAGCTCACGGCACGCGCGCCCGATCGCGATCCCCGGGTCCTCGTCGGCATGCTCGAGCAGGCCGGCCTCCTCGCGCGCGGACTCGACCGGGGCCGGAGGATGCAGATCGAGGTGCTCGCGGTCCCGGACGACGCGGCGACACGGGTCGAGCGGCTGCTCGAGCGCGCGCGGCTCGTCGCCGAGGCCCGGGCGGACCGGGTCGTCGCCTTCGCGGAGGTACGCTCGTGCAGGCACGCGCAGGTGGCGGAGCACTTCGGCGAGCAGCTCGAGGGGCCGTGCGGCGCCTGCGACGTCTGCGATCCGCGGGTCGCGAGGGAGCGCGAGGCGGGGGCGCCACCGCCGCTCCCCGAGGACGTCGTAGGAGCGATCGTCGACGCAGTCCGCTCGCTGCGCTGGCCCCTCGGCCGGCGGAGCCTCGTCGCGACGCTGCGCGGCTCGCTGAAGGCGCCGCCGTCGGCTCGGCGGTCGGCGGCCTACCGCTTGCTCGCGGCAGCGTCGGACGCGGACGTCCGTCGCTGGGTCAAGGCCCTCGAGGACGCGGGCGTGCTCCGGGAGGAGCTGACGCCGGACGGGTACCGCGTGCTCGTCGTGGACTCGACGGTGGCGCCACCCGCCATCCGCACGGGCGGGCCGATCCAGGCCGACGCCGGGCTGGTCGAGCGCCTGCGGGCGTGGCGGCTCGAGCGGTCGCGCGAGGACGGCGTCCCGGCGTACGTCGTGCTCCACGACGCGACGCTGCACGAGCTCGCCGCGGCGCGGCCGCGGACGAAGGGAGAGCTCGCGAGCGTCAAGGGCCTCGGCCCGGTGAAGCTCGAACGCTACGGCGGCGACCTGCTCGCCGTGATCGCGACGTCCTAGGAGGAGCTCGGGTCGCCGACGGCGAGGACCGCGTCCGCCTGCTCGGCGCGGTAGCGCACGAGCCTCGCCTCGAGCTCGGGGTTCGACCGCGCGAGGATCGCCGCCGCCAGGAGTGCCGCGTTGACCGCCCCCGCCCGACCGATCGCGAGCGTCGCGACGGGGATCCCGGCCGGCATCTGCACGGTCGAGAGGAGCGAGTCGAGCCCGCCGAGCTGGGTGCCCATCGGCACGCCCAGCACCGGCCGGACCGTCTTCGACGCGACCACTCCCGCCAGATGGGCGGCGCCGCCCGCAGCGGCGACGAACACCTGCGCGCCGCGCGCCTCGACGGCGGCGACGAAGTCTTCGAGCGCAGCCGGGGTCCGATGCGCGGAGAGCACACGTGTCTCGTGGGGGACGTCGAGCGCCCGGAGCGTCTCGACGCAGTGCTCCATCACCTCCCAGTCGGAGCGCGAGCCCATGACGACGGCGACCAACGGGGTCATCTGGCGGCCGCCTTCTTCTTCAGCGACGCGTGCACCGCGCGCGCCGACTTGCGGAGGTCGGCATCCTCGTCGTCGGACTCGGCGATCCCCTGGAGCAGCTGGATCGTGTCCGGGCGCGGGCTGCCGTTGCGGAGGCAGACGACCGCTAGCCGTCGGACCGCGGCGTTCGGGTCGCGCGCCGCGAGCTCGTGCAGCAGCGGGCGGAACGAGTTGACGTCGCCCGGGTGGTCGCGCGAGAGGGACTCGAGCGCGATCAGCGCGGAGCCGCGCGCGGCGGGGCTGTCGTCCTCGAGCCCGCGGCGGAGCAGCTCGAGCTTCTGCCGGAAGCGGAACTGCGCGATCGCGCGGTAGCCCTGCGCGCGCACGCGGTAGTCGGCGTCGCGCGCCGCGGCCTCGATCTCCTCGTCCCACTGGACCCGCAGCGCCGCGACCGCGCGCTCGTCCCCGGCCTGGGCGAGGGCGTCCGCGCGGGCAGCCGCCTCGACGAGCGTCACGCCGGCTGGAGCGAGCGCGGCGCCGGACCGACGTAGCGGGCCGACGGCCGGAACAGCCGCCCGGTCCGCTTCTGCTCGAGGATGTGCGCCGACCAGCCGGCGACGCGGGAGCAGGCGAACATCGCGGGCGCGAGCGGGGGCGGGATCTCGGCGACGTCGAGCACGAGGGCCGAGTAGTACTCGACGTTCGTCTTCAGGGGCCGTTCGGGATGGCGTCGCTCGAGCTCCGCGAGCGCGGCCTCCTCGAGCCGTTCGGCGACCTCGATCTGCGGCGACCCGAGCTCGCGCGCCGTGCGCTTGAGGATGACCGACCGCGGGTCCTCCGCACGGTAGACGCGGTGACCGAAGCCCATGATCCGCCTGCCGGCGTCGAGCGTCTCGCTGACCCACTTCTCCGGGTCGCCCATCGCGGCAACCTCCTCGAGCATCGGCTTCACGTAGGCGGGTGCGCCGCCGTGCAGTGGGCCCGAGAGGGCGCCGACGGCGGAGGAGAGCGCGGCGCCGCAGTCCGCGCCCGTCGACGCCGTCACGCGGGCGGTAAACGTCGAGGCGTTCAGGCCGTGCTCCGCGGTGCAGATCCAGTACGTGTCGATCGCCGTCGCGTGGGCGGGATTCGCCTCCCCGCGCCAGCGGAGGAGGAACTTCTCGGCCGCCGTCTTCCCGCCAGCGACCACGTCGTCGGCGATCGCGTCCTCGTGCCCGTCCGCGAGCCGCGCCGACCGCGCGACGATCCCCATCATCTGCGAGGAGAGCCGGCCGAGGTCCTCGCGCGCCTGCTCGTCGGAGATCTCGTTGAGCTTGCCGAGGCCCCACGCTCCCGCCAGACGGGCGGTCTCGGCCTGGAGGTCGGCCGGCGCGTTCCCGGTCAGGCCGGCCGGCTCGTACGGCTCGGGCTCGGGCATGACGGACTGCAGGTCGTTGTCCACGAGCAGGCCCCAGACGTTCTCGTACGGGTAGTGCCCGACGAGCTCCTCGATGTCGACGCCGCGGTAGCGCAGCACGCCGCCCTCCCGGTCGGGCTCGGCGATCTCGGTCTCTACCGCGACGACGCCCTCGAGCCCCGGCTTGAAGTCGGCCACCTCGCTCATCCTGCGAAGGACGCTACCTGACGGGAGAACCCGTCGCGCGCAGCTAGGATCGCCGCGCCGATGGGACATCGCGTCACGCTCATCCCCGGGGACGGGACCGGCCCGGAGCTCACCGAGGCGACGCGCCGCGTCCTCGAGGCGACCGGCGTCGACCTCGACTGGGACGTCCGCCAGGCAGGCGTCGACGTCATGGAGAAGGCGGGCACGCCGCTGCCCGACGAGACCCTCGAGTCGGTGCGGCGGAACGGCATCGCCCTGAAGGGCCCGATCACGACCCCGATCGGCACGGGTTTCCGCTCGGTCAACGTCGCGCTGCGCCACGAGCTCGGGCTGTACGCGTGCCTGCGGCCGTGCAAGACGTACCCGGGGGTGCGGACGCGCTACGAGAACGTCGACGTCGTGATCGTCCGCGAGAACACGGAGGACCTGTACGCGGGGATCGAGTTCGAGTCGGGCACGGCCGACGCGGTGCAGGCGATCGAGGCCCTGAACGGCCTGCAGCCGAAGCAGATCCCGCTCGATGCCGGCCTTTCGATCAAGCCGATCACCGCCGAGGCGTCCGAGCGCATCATCCGCTTCGCGTTCGAGTACGCGCGCGCGAACGGTCGCCGTGAGGTCGCGGGGGTCACGAAGGCGAACATCATGAAGTTCACGGACGGGCTCTTCCTGGACGTGTTCCGCCGGGTCGCGCCGGACTACCCCGAGATCGCCTCGCGGGAGGTGCTCGTGGACGCGCTCTGCATGCAGCTCGTGCAGCGTCCGGAGGAGTTCGACGTCCTGGTCTTCCCGAACCTGTACGGGGACATCGTGAGCGACCTGACGGCGGGGCTCGTCGGCGGTCTGGGCGTGGCGCCGGGCGCCAACATCGGCGTCGACACCGCCGTCTTCGAAGCCACCCACGGCTCGGCCCCGCGGTACACGGGCTTGAACAAGGTCAACCCGACGGCGATGATCCTCTCCGGCAAGATGATGCTCGACCACCTCGGCGAGCGGGAGGCGGCGCACCGCCTCGAGCGCGCGGTCGCCGCGGTCATCGCCGAGGGCGAGCGCGTCACCTATGACCTGAAGCCGACCCGCGACGACCCGACCGCGGTCGGAACGTCGGAGTACGCGGACGCGATCATCGAAAGGCTGGTGACCACCTAGATGCGAAAGAAGGTGACCGTCGTCGGGGCCGGGAACGTCGGCGCGACCTGCGCGCAGGAGATCGCGCGCCGCGACTACGCCGACGTCGTCCTCGTCGACATCATCCCGAGCTTCCCGCAGGGCAAGGCGCTGGACATGAACCAGGCGGGCTCCGTGCTCGGCTACGAGCCGACGATCACGGGGTCGAACGGCTACGAGGAAACGGAGGGATCCGACGTCGTCGTGATCACGGCCGGGAAGCCGCGCGCGCCCGGGATGAGCCGCGACGACCTCGTGACGACGAACGAGGCAATCGTGACCGCCGTGACCAAGGACGTCGTGAAGCGCTCGCCGCGGGCGGTGCTCGTGGTCGTCTCGAACCCGCTCGACGCCATGTGCCACGTCGCGAAGGCCGTCTCCCGCTTCCCCAAGCGGCGAGTCGTCGGGATGGCGGGCATCCTGGATACCGCCCGCTTCTCGGCCTTCATCTCGCAGGAGCTCGACGTGTCGGTGAAGGACGTCACCGCGGTCGTCCTGGGCGGCCACGGCGACCAGATGGTTCCGGTCGTCTCGGCGACCACCGTGGGCGGCATCCCGCTCCCGGAGCTCCTGCCGAAGGGAAGGATCCGCAAGCTCGTCGACCGCACGCGCTTCGGGGGCGGCGAGATCGTGAACCTGCTGGGAACCTCCGCCTGGTACGCGCCGGGCGCGGCGGCCGCCCAGATGGTCGACTCGATCTGCCTCGACGAGAAGCGCGTCCTCCCCTGCACCGCGTATCTCGAGGGCGAGTATGGGATCAAGGGGCTGTACATGGGCGCTCCCACGAAGCTCGGCGCGGACGGGGTCGAGGAGGTCGTCGTCCTCAAGCTCACCGCGGACGAGAAGAAGATGCTGAAGGCGTCCGCATCGTCGGTCCGCGAGGTCGTCGGCATCCTGAAGAGGAAGTAGCGGTGGAGCTCGGTCTCCGCGGCCGCACGGCGATCGTCTGCGGAGGGTCCGCCGGGATCGGGCTCGCGGTGGCCGAGGCCCTGATCGAGGAGGGTGCGAACGTCGCGATCTTCGCGCGGAGCCGCGAGAGCGTGGAGCGCGAGGCGGAGCGCCTCGGCGCGCTCGCCGTCCCCGGCGACGTGACCTCCCCGGTCGACCTCGAGCAGCTCGTCCGCGTGACCGTGGACGCCTTCGGAGAGATCGACATCCTCGTCAACAACTCGGGCGGCCCGCCCAGGACGCCGGGCATCGGCCTGGAGGCCGAGCAGGTCCAGGCCGCCGTCGAGCTCCTGCTCGTGTCCGTCGTCAGGCTCACGGGCCTCTGCCTGCCCTACCTCGAGCAGAGCCCGGCGGGACGTGTCGTCAACATCACCTCGAGCTCGGTCAAGGAACCGATCGAGAACCTCGCGCTGTCGAACGCCGTGCGGCCCGGCGTCGTCGGCTGGGCGAAGACGATGGCGCGGGAGCTGGGGCCGAAGGGGATCACCGTGAACTCGATCGCTCCCGGCCGGATCGACACCGCCCGGATCCGCGAGGTGTACCCCGACGGTCCGACCGAGGCCGATCTGCGCACGATCCCGCTCCGGCGGCTCGGCACGCCCCGCGAGGTGGGGGACGTCGTCGCCTTCCTCTGCTCGGACCGCGGCGCATACGTGACCGGCGCGCTCGTCACGGTCGACGGCGGGCTGACGCGTAGCCTGCTCTAGGACCACATGACCAGGCGCCTCTCCGTCATCGCGTCCCTCTTAGGCGCGCTCGGGCTCGTCGTCGCGTTCGTGCTCTGGCGCGTGCCGGCGGGCGAGTTCATCCTCGCCCCGGACCGCGCGAAGCCGCTCGCCGGGAAGGTCGAGGTCGAGAACGCGCGACCCTCTGGTGACCCGAGCGTCTACTACGTGGACGTCTTCGTCCGGCGGACGTCGCTCCTCGAGCAGCTGCTCCCGTTCACGAAGCCCGACGGCTCGACCGTCCTCCCCGAGCAGGCGCTGCTGCCACCCGGGACCTCCGAGGCGGACCGCGACCGCCAGAACGAGGCGGACATGGAGCGGTCCGAGAAAGTCGCGGCGGTCGTCGCGCTCCGAGCGCTGGGCTACCGGGTCCAGGCGACGCCGACGGGGATCCTCGTCACCGCCGTCTCTCCGGATGCCCCGGCCTCGGCCGAGCTCGAGCAGGACGACGTGATCGTGCGGGTCGACGGGAAGCCGGTCCGCACGCCGGACGAGCTCCGGGCGGGGATCGGTCGTCACACGCCGGGCGACGACGTGCGGCTCACCGTGCTGCGCGACGGGAAGCGGCTCGAGCTCACCGTGCGGACCGTGCCGAGCCCTGCCGACCCGGACCGGCCGATCGTCGGCATCCAGGTCGACCAGGCCGCGGACATCGAGCTCCCGTTCGAGGTCGACATCGACCTCGGCCCGGTCGGCGGGCCGTCCGCCGGCCTCCCGTTCGCGCTCGAGATCGCGCGCGAGCTCGGCCGCGACGTGACGAACGGCTGCCGGATCGCTGCGACCGGTGCGCTCGCCCTCGACGGGACCGTGCTCCCGGTCGGGGCCCTGAAGCAGAAGACGTTCGGCGCGCGCCGGTCCGATGTGGATGTCTTCCTCGTGCCCCTGGGCGAGAATGCGGCGACTGCCAGGGAGAATGCCGACGGCCTGCGGGTCGTTCCTGTGGAGAGTTTTCAACAGGCGTTGCGGGTGCTGGCAACGAACCCGCCGAAATGCTGATTTTCCAGGCGTTTTTGCAGACCTGAGAACACGCGCAATTTGCGGCGAATTCGTCGCGCGAGGGGGTTGTCCGCGGGTATCTCCCTCGCAAGAATGCGGGCTGGTCGACGAGGGGCGACCTCCCGAGAAATGGCGAAGAGACGCTCACAGGTCACCTGCGACGACTGCTTCTTTCGACGCGAAGGGCTCTGCGCGCTGGCGGGCAACGTCCCCTGCCCCACGTTCCGGGCCACGACCGCTGGGAGGCTGACGCCGCCGCGGCAACCTCAGCTCGTTCCGCGGCCGGTGCCACGCGTCGCCGTCGTTCACGCGGCATAGGATCCCCGCATGAGCGAGTCGCCGCCGCCCGCCCCACGGCCCGCGGAGCAGCAGGAGACGCCCTGGAAGCTGATCGTCTTCGGCGTGCTCGCCGTCTACGCGATCCTCATCGTCCTCTTCAACCGGAAGCAGGTCGAGGTCAGCTTCGTCTTCTTCTCCGCCGAGATCTCGCTGCTCGTCCTCATCCTGCTCTGCGTGGGGATCGGCTTCGCGGCCGGCTACCTCTTCGACCAGCTACGCTCCCGCCGCCGCGCGCCGACGTAGACCGCCCTACAGGAGCCCGGCGAGCCGCTCGATCCCCTCCGTGATCCGCTCCGGCGGCTCGAAGCTGAAGGCGAGCCGCGCCGACGACGCCCCCAGGCCGGAGCCCGGCGGGAAGAAGTCTGCGCCCCGGACCAGGAGCACGCCCGCCTCGGCAGCGCGTTCCGCGAACGCCGCCGTGTCCACGCCCTCGCCGAGCTCGAGCCAGACGAAGTAGCCCCCGCGCGGGTCGGACCACGACGCGGTACCCGGGAAGCTCGCCGCCAGCGCCGTCAGCATCGCGTCCCGACGCGCGCGCAGCTTCCCGCGCGCGTGCTCGAGGTTCGGCTCGAAGCGACCCCGGGCGATCAGCTCCGCGATCGTCGCCTGTGCGAGAAATGGGGGCGAGATGTAGGTCGACGCGGCGCGCTCCTCGAACCCGCCCGCGTCGCCTTCCGGCAGCACGAAGTAACCGGTGCGCAGCCCCGGCGCCACCGTCTTCGAGAACGAGGACGTGTACGTGACGAGCTCGCCGCCGTCGAGCTCGTGGAGCGTCGGCGGCGGGACTCCCTCGAAGCGCACGAGCCCGTACGGGTCGTCCTCGAGCGTGGGGAGGCGGTGCTCGGCGAGGAGGTCGGCGACGCGGCGCCGGCGCTCCGTCGAGAGCGTACGGCCCGTCGGGTTCTGGAAGGTCGGGATCGTGTACAGGAACGA
>DASSCD010000009.1:0-3066 GCA_035698005.1 Gaiellaceae bacterium
CGAAGAGGTCGTTGTAGAAGTTCTTGCCGCGCGCGCCCATGCCACCGACGTAGAGCGCGTAGTACGGCTTGAGGAACTCGCGCCCCGCCTCGGCGTCGTCGATGAGGATCGCGGGCGCGCTCGGGGCGACGTCGAAGCCAGCCCCCGTCTTCGCGAGCGCGTCCGCGAACACTTCCGGCGCCTTCTCAGGCGACCAGAAGATCGGGAGCCAGCCGTCCGCGATCTCGCAGGCCTGTGCGACCGCCTTCGGCGAGATCGCGGCGACGTAGATCGGGATCTCCGCGCGCAGCGGCCTCGCCATCAGCTTCAGCGGCTTGCCGAGTCCGGTGCCGTCGGAGAGCGGGATGTCGTAGTGCTCGCCGTGGTGCTCGAGCAGCTCGCGGCGGAGCGCGGCGCGGACGATGTCGATGTACTCGCGCGTCTTCAGCAGCGGTTTCCCCCAGGGCTCGCCGTGCCAGCCCTCGACCACCTGTGGCCCCGAGGTCCCGAGCCCGAGCAGGAAGCGCCCGCCGGAGAGCAGGTCGAGCGTCGCAGCGGTCATCGCGGTGAGCGCCGGCGTGCGGCCGGGGATCTGCATGATCGCGCTCCCGAGCTTGATCCGTTCGGTCGTCGCCCCGAGCCACGCGAGGACGCTCACCGCGTCCGTGCCCCACGCTTCCGCCGCCCACGCCGAGTCGTAGCCGAGGCGCTCCGCCTCCTGGGCGAGCGCGACCGGCTCGAGCGGGCTCGTGCCCGGCGGCGCGTAGCCCATGTAGAAGCCGAGGCGCATGGCTGTGCGATGCTAACGCGGTGACGATCGCCGACCTCCGCCCCACCGACGAGGTCCGCGAGCTCCGCGCCCGTTACCGGGCGTTCATGGAGGAGCACGTGTACCCGAGCGAGCCGGTGCTCGGCCGCGAGGACGAGGAGTCGGACGCGGCCATCGCGCGTCTCCGCGCGCTCGCGAAGGAGGAGGGGCTGTGGGCCCCGCACCTGCCGCCCGAGGCCGGCGGCTCGAGCGGGAGCTTCCTCGTCTACGCCCATCTGAACGAGGAGATCGGGCGCTCCGTCTGGGCGCAGCTCGTGTTCGGCTGCCAGGCGCCCGACGCGGGGAACGGCGAGATCCTCTGGCACTTCGGCAGCGACGAGCAGAAGGAGCGCTGGCTCGCGCCGCTCGTCGCGGGCGACGTGCGCTCGTTCTTCTCGATGACCGAGCCGGAGGTGCCGGGCTCCGACCCGACGACGCTGCGGACGCGCGCCGTGCAGGACGGCGACGCGTGGGTGATAGACGGCCACAAGTGGTTCTCGTCGGGGGCCGAGGGGGCCGCCTTCGGGATCGTGATGGCCGTCACCGACCCCGACGCCGAGCCGCACCGCCGCGCGACCCAGATCATCGTCCCCGCCGACACGCGCGGCGTCGAGATCGTCCGCGCGGTCCCGACCATGGGCCACCGCGGCCGCGGCTGGACGACGCACTGCGAGGTGCGCTACACGGACGTGCGCGTCCCGGTCGAGAACACGCTCGGCGAGGTGGGCGACGGGTTCCGCATCGCGCAGAAGCGCCTCGGCCCCGGCCGCATCCACCACGTCATGCGCTGGCTCGGCCAGATGCAGCGTGCGTTCGAGCTGATGTGCTCCTACGCGCTCGAGCGCGAGGCGTTCGGCGGGCCGCTTGCCGACAAGCAGACGGTGCAGAACTGGATCGCGGACTCGGCGGCGGAGATCCAGGCGTGCCGGCTCATGACGCTCGACGCCGCGCACAAGATCGACCAGGGCGACGAGGCGCGCGTCGAGGTCTCGCTGATCAAGTTCTTCGCGGCGGGCGTGCTCCACGACGTCGTCGACCGCGCGGTGCAGGTGCACGGCGCACGCGGGCTCACGGACGAGACGCCGCTTTCGGCGATGCTCGCGATGGCGCGCGGGGCGCGGATCTACGACGGTCCGGACGAGGTACACCGCATGGTGGTCGCGCGGCGGATCCTGAAGTCGTTCGCGTCCGGCGATCCCTGGCGCTTCGAGTAGCGCCGCGGCGGGGGAGACGATGCGTCTCCGGGTCGCGTTCGCCGGGATCGGCGTGGCAGCAGTCGCTCTCGTTGTGAGCGCCGCGTCCCGGAAGGAGCCGGACGTCCTGCTGTGGATCGACGACGCCTCGACGGTCGAGCGGGACACGGGTGAACGGACGGTGGCGTTCGCCGTCCGTGCGTCACGCGCCCGGGACGGGCGCGCTACCGTCGCGTTCGCGACGTCCGGCGGCACGGCCTCCGCCCGGCGTGACTACGCGGCCTCCGCGGGCTCCCTCGTCTTCGACAGCGGCACGACGACGCGCACGGTGGAGGTCCGCGTCGTCGGCGACACCGTCGACGAGCTCGACGAGACGTTCCGGGTCTCACTCTCGGGGGCGAGCGGTGCGACGATCGCCGACGCGGCAGCGGTCGGCACGATCCGCGACGACGACGGCCGACTGCTCGCGGGCGTGCACGTGGCCGCTGCCGGAGACGTCGCCTGCGATCCGGAGAGCGACGCCTTCGAGGGTGGACGGGGAGATGGTCTCGAGTGCCGCCAGCGCGCGACCTCGGACCTCCTCGTCCGCAAGCGCTACGCCGCCGTGCTCGCCCTCGGCGACCTCCAGTACGAGGACGCGACGCGGGCGAAGTTCGGCGCCTCCTACGACCCGTCGTGGGGGCGACTGCGATCGATCACCCGGCCGGTGCCGGGCAACCACGAGTACCGGACGGACGGCGCCGACGGCTACTTCGGGTACTTCGGCGCCGCGGCCGGCGATCCGGCGAAGGGGTACTACAGCTACGACCTCGGCGGCTGGCACCTCGTGGCGCTGAACTCGAGCTGCTCGGAGGTCGGTGGGTGCGGGGCGGGCTCCCGGCAGGAGCGGTGGCTTCGCGCCGATCTCGCCGCCAGCTCGGCGCCGTGCACGCTCGCCTACTGGCACCATCCGCGCTTCTCGTCCGGCTCGCACGGCAGCGACCCGAGCTACGAGGCCTTCTGGAGGGCGTTGTACGAGGCAGGCGCGGACGTCGTCCTCGTCGGCCACGACCACGACTACGAGCGGTTCGCCCCTCAGACCGCGAG
>DASSCD010000010.1:0-8152 GCA_035698005.1 Gaiellaceae bacterium
ATGTTTCCCCCCACGAGCCCCCCTTTCCCGGTCGCGGGGGGAAACGACGTTTCCCCCGCGTGCCCCTTCCCTGTCCGTTGCGTACTGTCCGCTGCCGCGTGGCCTACCGGCCGACGAAGCCGGCCTCCGGCCGCGGCGGCGGCGCGCAAGGATCAGCTGAGCGCCCGGACCGCGTGGTCCGTGAACGGCGTCAGGCCGCTGCGGCGGAGGGCTCGAGGCCGGGGAGGTAGCGGAACCAACTCTCCGGGACGTGCTCGGCGGCGAGCCGGATGAAGAGCACCGGCGTCGGCGGTCGGGGCGTCGTCCGCAGCGTCATGCTCGTCTCCTCGAGCAGGCGGTCACCCTTCCGGTGGTTGCACGGTGCGCACGAGGTGACGACGTTCTCCCACACCGAGGTCCCGCCCCGGGAGCGGGGCACGACGTGGTCGAGCGTCAGCCGGTTGCTCCCGGAGCCGCAGTAGGCGCACTGCCAGCCGTCGCGGGCGAAGAGCACACGCCGTGAGATCCGCCGTGTCACGCCCCGCGGCACGCGAACGTAGGTGACGAGCCGGATGACGTGCGGGCGCTCGAAGCTCGTTGTCGCCGAGCGGAGCGGCCGATCGACGTTCTCGAGTATCTCCGCCTTGCCCTTCCAGACGAGGACGTGCGCACGGCGGAGCGAGCAGACGTTCAACGGCTCGTAGCTCGCATTGAGGACGAGGACGCGCTCCACCGCGCGCGCAGCGTAGCAGCCGTTTCCCGGGCATTTCCGGGCGGTTTACCCGAGGGCGGTTCGCCGAGGGTCGCGCCCGCATCCTCGACAACCTCTAGGCTCGGCGCGCGGTGCCCCACGAGAAGCCGATCGAGATCCGCTGGCGTGACCTGGACGGGCTGCAGCACGTCAACAACGCGGTCTATGCGACGTACCTGGAGATCGGCCGCGACGACTTCTTCGAGCACGTGCTCCCGGACGCGAAGCCCTGGGACTACGTGCTGGTGCGCCTGGCGCTCGACTTCCGCCGCGAGCTGCGCCTCGAGGACAGGCGCGTCGTCGTCTCGTGCGCCGTCGAGCGGGTGGGCCGCTCGAGCATCACGCTCCGCGAGGAGATCCGCACGTCGACGGGCGAGCTCGCCGCCGAATGCGAGACCGTCGTCGTTGCCCGCGACTCCGAGACGGGGCGGCCGCGACCGCTGACCGACTCGGAGCGGGCGGCGCTCGAGCGCGCGAGCGGCTGAACGTGTGACGTGCGCCGGTGTCGGCGGCGTATACCCGCCGACACCGACCGCGGAGGTTCCCCCATGAAGCGCGTGCTCTTCCTCGTTGCCGCCGGCCTCGCCGTCGTCGCCCTCGCCGGCGCCATCGGCCTGCCCGATCTCGCCGGCGCCCAGGACGCGGCTGCCGGCGACGACACCGTCACCGCCTCGGGCCTCGGCACCGCGACGGCCGTCCCGAACGAGGCGCAGATGTCCTTCGGCGTCGAGAGCCGTGCCCCGACCGCGAAGGGTGCCGTCGCTGCGAACGCCGACGCGATGCGCAAGGTGATCAACGCACTGCGCCAGGCACGTGCCCGCGAGATCGCGACCCAGTGGGTGAGCGTCTACCCGGTGAGCCGCGACGACGGAGGCGTGGATGGCTACTCGGCCTCCAACAGCGTCTCCGCTGTCAGCGACGTCGACGAGGCCGCCTCGTTGATCGACGCAGCCGTCGAGGCCGGCGCGAACTCGATCTCCGGGCCCGGCCTGAGCTCGTCAAACTCGGAGGCGCTGTACCGGCAGGCGCTCGCGAAAGCAGTCGACGAGGCGCGCGAGCGGGCGCACGTGCTCGCGAAGGCGGCGGGCCGGTCGCTCGGGGAGATCACCGCGATCGTCGAGGGATCCGGCGCGATGCCGCTCCCGTACGCCGAGCGCGCAGCGCTCGACGCCTCGACGCCGATCGTCCCCGGCGAGCAGGAGACGACCGCGACCGTCTCCGTCACCTTCGCCCTCCGCTGAGCTGAACGGACAGGGCGCCGCGGTCCGGCCCGCGGCGCCCGTCCCGGATGGAGGTCACCGGCGAAGCTTCAGCACGCGGTCGACTGAGCTCTCGTCCCGACTTCGTCGGACGCGCCAAGGCGCAGAAGGATCGCTCGCTTCGGCGGCTTGTGGTAGCGAAAGCACATCGTCATCGCGGCGACCCCGTCTCGCGCCGTCCCGAAGCTCCTCGCCAGCTCGCGCGCGCTCGTGGCGGAGTCACACGGAGCAGGTACGAACGGGGTATCCCTCGACGTCGTCGCTCAGGTTGATCGTGACGTCGTGCCGGTGGAGCGTCGCTTGATCCGTGCCGTTGCCCGGAGGCGCTCGTCGGCGCATGATCTCGCCGTGCGCGCGGACCTCCCGTCAGGCACCGTCACGTTCCTCTTCACCGACGTCGAAGGGTCGACGACGCTCCTCGACGAGCTCGGCGCCGAGGCGTACGCCACCGCGCTCGCCGAGCACCGACGCGTCGTGCGCGAGGCCTGCGCCACCGGGGACGGGGCGGAGGTGGACACGCAGGGCGACGCGTTCTTCCTCGCGTTTCCGACCGCTCCGGGTGCGGTGGACGCGGCCCGGACGATCACGGAGGGTCTCCGCGCTGGCCGGATCAGCGTCCGGATCGGCATGCACACCGGCACGCCGCTCCTGACCGAGGAGGGGTACGTCGGCCCGGACGTGCATCGCGCCGCCCGCATCGCCGCGTCCGCGCACGGTGGTCAAGTGCTCGTCTCGTCCTCGACGGCGGCGCTCCTCGATCGCGACGGCCTCGTCGACCTCGGCGAGCATCGCTTCAAGGACCTCTCCGCACCCGAGCGCGTGTACCAGCTCGGAGGCGGAGACTTCGCGCCGCTTCGGAGTCTCTACCGCACGAACTTGCCGGTGCAGGCGACCTCGTTCCTCGGCCGCCGGAAGGAGCTGGACGAGGTCGTGGAGATCTTGCGATCCGGCGAGGTCGGGCTCTTGACGTTGACCGGTCCGGGAGGGACCGGCAAGACCCGTCTCGCGTTCCACGTCGCGGCGGAGGCGTTCGACGCGTACCCGGACGGAGTCTGGTGGGCCCCGCTCGCCCCGCTGCGGGACGCCCGGCGCCTCGTCAGCTCGCTCGCACAGCCTCTCCAGGTCGAGGAGCAACCCGGTCGCCATCTCGCCGATCTCCTCGCAGAGCGGCTGACCGGCATGCGGGCTCTCCTCCTGCTCGACAACGCAGAGCACCTGCTCCCCGCCGTCGCAGGCGAGATCGCGCGACTTCGTGACGTCCCCGGTCCGACGATCCTCGTCACCAGCCGCGAGCGGCTGCAGCTCCAGGGCGAGCGTCTGTACGCCGTCCCGCCGCTCGAGGAGCAGGACGGCGTCGACCTGTTCGTGACGCGTGCTCGGTCCCTCGACAGCGACATCGAGCCCTCGGAAGTCGTCGCCGAGCTGTGCGCGCGCCTGGACAACATGCCGCTGGCGCTCGAGCTCGCGGCCGCCAGGACGCGCGTGTTCTCACCCCAGCAGCTCCTCGAGCGGCTGTCCGAGCGCCTCGACCTGCTCGCCGCGGGCAGGGACGCCGATCCTCGCCAGCAGACCCTCAGAGCGACGATCGAGTGGTCGTACGACCTCCTCGACGAGGACGACGAGCGACTCTTCAGGCGGTTCGCCGTCTTCCCCGGCAGCTGCACCTACGAGGCGGCCGAGGCCGTGTGCGAGGCAGGACTCGAGGACGTCCAGTCACTCGTGGACAAGAGCCTGCTTCACCGCGTCAGTGGCGAACAGCCGAGGTTCCTCATGTTCGACACGATCCGCGAGCTGGCGGTCGAGAAGCTCGGGGCTTCGGGTGAGAGCGCCGACGTCCGGAGACGCCACGCGGACTACTACCTCGCGCTCGCGCTGTCCGCGAGCCTCAGTGCGGATGCGGAGGGCCTCCAGCGACACGACCTCGTCATCCCCGAGCGGGAGAACATGCGCACGGCTCTCGCGTTCGCCCTGGAGATCGGTGATCACGAGCTCGGCCTCGTGCTCGTCGTCGCGCTCGAGAACTACTGGGCGACGAACCTTCCCGAGGAGGGGCTCGAGTGGGCGACCGCGCTCCTCGACCGCGCCTCCGCTGCCGACCCCCGCCTCGTCGCGCGCGCGCTCCGCGTGCAAGGCGGTATGCAGAACTACCTGGGCCAGCTCGACGCGTCGGTCCAGAGCTGGGACGAGGCGCTCGCGATCGCGCGCGAGCTCGGCGACGACCGAGCGGTTGCGATTCTCCTCCACCGCTTCTCGAACACCGCCATGAAGCGAGGCGACTGGCCCCGCGTGCGCGAGCTCGCCGAGGAGAGCCTCGCCGGTCATCGTCGGAGCGGCGGTTTTCCGAAAGGGGAGGCGCAGGCACTCGGGTCGCTGGCGGCCGTCGCCCGCGTCGACGGCGACCTCGAACGCGCTCTCGACCTCCTCCACGAGAGCCGCGCGCTCGCCGAGCAGGCCGGCTTCCGCTGGTGGGAGGCGGGGATGCTCGCCAACATCGGCGAGGTGTCGCTCGAGCTCGGGCAGCTCGAGGAGGCGCGAGCAAACGTCCGCGACGCGCTGCGGATCACACAGGCCATGCACGACCGGCGCGGAGTCGTGTACGAGCTGAAACTCCTCTCCGAGATCAGCGCCGCTGCCGGAGACTCGCTCGGTGCCGGTGTCTACCTGGGCGCGGTCGAGGCCGAGCAAGAGCGCGCACCCGTCGGGCCCTGGCTGTTCGGGTCGCTCGTGGGCGGCCAGGGGTTGCGACCTCTGGAGACGCAGCTCGACCTCGACGACACGGAGGTCGAGCGCGGGCGAGAGGAGGGCCGCCGGCTCGATCTCGACACCGTCGTAGGGGTTGCGCTCGGCGATGCGTGACCTGCCCGCCGGCACGGTCACGTTCTTCTTCACCGACGTCGAGGGCTCGACGCGACTGCTGCACGAGTCGGTGCCGAGGACTACGCCCGCGCCCTCGCCGAGCACCGGCGGGTGGTGCGAGATACATGCACGGGCCACGGATGTGTGGAGGTGGACACGCAGGGCGATGCGTTCTTCTTCGCCTTTCCGACCGGACCCGGGGCCGTCTCCGCCGCGAGCGAGTTCCTCGTGGGACTTGAGCCCGGACCGATCCGCGTACGGGCTGGCCTGCACACAGGGACGCCGGTCCTCGGAGGAGGGTACGTCGGAGGGGACGTCCACCGGCGGCGAGGATCGCGGCGGCCGGGCACGGCGGGCAGGTCCTGGTCTCCTCTGCGACCGCGGCGCTCCTCGAGGGCGGCTCACTGATTGATCTCGGCGAGCACCGCTTCGAGGATCTCGCCGCGCCGGATCGGGTCTTCCAGCTCGGCGACGCCGTCTTCCTGCTGCTTCTGGGCCTCCGTCAGACGAACCTCCCGACGCGCTAGCGGACGAGATCGGTCGGCTTGAACGAGCCCGGTATGAGGCCGTACTCGGCGTAGAGGTCGAGGAACGGCTGCGCCATCCGGACGCGCAGCCGGGTCGCGTACGAGAACCAGGCCATTCGCTCGACGAGCCCGAGATCGATCTTCAGGTACCTCTCGAGGATGCGCGCGCGTGCCGGACGGTTGCGAGGCTGGTTCGCCCACACCGCGGCCTCCTGAACGGCGAGGCGGAACCTGGCCGCGAGGTTCGGATCCACGTTCGTGCGTGCCATGTACGTGGTCAGCAGGCACACATCGGAGCAGGTAGCGTCGAACGGCTTCGCGATGACCTTGGCGCCCCTCCGGATCGCGAGCGTCGCCTGAGGCTCGGGCAGCCAGGCGGCGTCGATCTGCCCCCGGATCAGGGGCCCGATCAGCCTCGGGAACGAGTCCGCGACGATCTCGACGTCGTCGTACGACACGCCGCCACGCTGGAGCCACCGCTTGAGGGCCACGTCGGCGATGCTCCCGCGGAAGTCGAGGCCCACCTTCCTGTCGACGAGGTCGCGGGCTCGCCGGAACTGTTTCCCCGGCGCGGCGAGGAGCACGGAGGTCGCGGTCCCGGGCTCGTACAGCGCACCACCCGCGACCGCCTTGAGCGGGAAGTCTCGTGTCTTGAGGATCGCCAGCGCGGGAGTCGGGATCCCCGCGAACTGCGCCTGGCCGGAGACGACCGCCGGCGTGGTCAGCGTCCCGTCCGCGACGATCGTGATCTCGGCGTCGATGCCGTGCTTGCGGAAGAACCCTCGCTCCTTCGCGTACATGACCTGGCCGGTGGCGTCGACCGCGATGATCGCGATCTTGATCTTCGTCGGCCCGCTCTGGTCGGCGACGGAGGACGACGCGGCCGCTGCCGCCGCCGTGACGAGCCCGACGACCATGCCAAAGGCCGCGATGCGCGCGAGCGCCCGCCGTGCCTGCCCGCGTGAAGCGCCGGTGGTCATCGGCCCGCGGATGGCGTTGATGGTAACCGCTCCCTCGCCGAGATCAAAGCCTGGATCTCGTTTCGCACCTCGAGGAAGCGCGGCGCGCTGCGCGTTTCCGGCTGCGTGCGCGGGCGCTCGAGCTCGACGTCGACCTCCCCGACGACGCGCCCGGGCGCGGTGCCGAAGACGAGCACGCGATCCGCAAGGTACGTGGCCTCGTCGATGTCGTGCGTCACGTGCACGACCGTCGCGGGCCGGCCCTCGCGCGTGGCGTGGACCTGGAGGAGCACGTCCTGCAGCTCCGCACGGGTCAGCGCGTCGACCGAGGCGAACGGCTCGTCGAGGAGGAGCACCTCCGGGTGCGAGACCATCGCGCGGGCGATCGCGACACGCTGTTGCATCCCCCCGGAGAGCTGCCACGGGTAGCTGTCCGCCTTGCCCTCGAGTCCCATTTCCCTCAGGACCGCCTCGGCGTGCGCTCTCTTCCCGCTCCTCGAGAGCCCCGAGCGGCGGAGCGGGAACATCACGTTCCGCACGACCGTGAGCCAGGGAAAGAGCGAGCGGCTGTAGTCCTGGAACACGATCGCGATCTCGCGAGGCGGGCGGGTCACAGGGCGCCCGTCCAGGAGCACCGTGCCCTCTGTCGGCGCCGTGAGCCCGCAGAGCAGCCTGAGCAGTGTCGACTTCCCGCAGCCGGACGGGCCCACGATCGCGAGCAGCTCGCCCTCGGGGACTTCGAAGTTGACGCCGGCGAGCGCTGCCGGTCCGCTCGCCCCGTACCGCTTGCCGAGGCCGGAGACCTGCAGGACGTGGCCGTCAGGAGAGGCGCTCACCGGTCGCTCCGTGGTGCCAGGCGAGGGCGCGGCGCTCGACGAGGAGAAAGAGCCGGTTCAGCACGAGCCCGAGCAGGCCGAGGAAGAGGATCCCGGCCCACACCCCCGTGACGTCGACCTGTCCCTGCTTCTCGACGATGTAGCGCCCGAGACCGTCGCCGGTGCCGGCGAACTCCGAGATGACGACCATGACGAGCCCGACCGAGACCGCTATCCGCAGCCCCGCGAAGATCGACGGAAGGGCTGCCGGGAGGTTTATGCGGAAGATGCGCTCGACGCGGCCGACCTGCAGCATCGACGCCGTGTCGCGCGCCTCCGGCGAGACCGCCCGGATACCGTCGACGGTGTTCACGAGCACCGGGAAGCAGACGCCGAACGCGATGACCGCGATCTGCATGCTGTCGCCGTAGTCGAGGAGGACGACGAGGGCAGGCACGAGCGCGATCGGCGGCGTGGCGCGCGTCAGCTCGACCAGCGGGTCGAGCGCGCGGCGGAGGGCGTGCGAAGAGCCCATCAGTAGGCCCGCGGCGACGCCCAGCCCGGCGCCGAGCACGAACCCGGCGGCGAGTCGCTTCAGGCTCTCCGTGACGTCGGATCGGAACTCTGCGCTCGGCCAGTCCTGCCATGCCCGGTCCGCGACCTCGCTCGCGGTGGGGACCTGGAACGAGCCCTCGGCGGCCACCTCCCACGCGAGGAGCGCTGCGGCGAACACCGCGACGCCGAGCAAGGTCCGGGCGAGCCGCCTGCGTCGACCGGCCCTGCTCACGCGACCCGTTCCTCGGCGGCCCAGAACACCGCGCGCCGCTCGGCCGCCCGGAGGACGACGTTGATGGCGAAGCCGAGCAGAGCTGCCAGCAGGACGGCCCCGTACATGTCCGGGAGGTCGAGGGCATCGTTGTGCTCCCTCATGAAGGACCCGAGGCCGCCGGCCCCGGTGATGAACTCGGCCGTGAGGCCGACGAGGAGAGCGATTGGCGCACTCACG
>DASSCD010000011.1:0-8192 GCA_035698005.1 Gaiellaceae bacterium
CCCGATACGCTGCGGCGGTGACCCGAGCCTGGCCGCAGACCCTCATCGTCTCGCGCGACGTCCGCGGATCGGCCCGCTTCTACACCGAGCTGCTCGCCGCGGAGAGCGGGCACGGCGGCGGGGACTACGAGCAGATCCTGAGCGACGGCGAGCTCGTCCTGCAGATCCACGCGATCGACGTCGAGGACCACCACGGCCCGCTCGCGGCGCAGGACGTGCCGCTGGGAAACGGCGTGCTGATCTGGTTCGAGGTCGCAGACTTCGACGCGGCCGTCGAACGCGCGCGGGGGATGGACGCGGACGTGGAGCGCGGCGTCCACACCAACCCGAACGCGCTGCAGCAGGAGATCTGGCTCCGTGACCCGGACGGCTATCTCATCGTCCTGGCGGGCGAGTCGGAGTACCGCCCGCGCTCGAGCTGATCAGAGCCGGTGGAGTACCCAGACGTTCGGCTCGACGTAGAGCCCGGTGTCGGCCTCGCGATCGATGGAGACGACCTCGAGCGCACCGGCGACGACGTAGTCGCCGGTCTCCGGGAAGGCCATCCCGGTCCAGGACTCCCAGTCGGCCACGCTTCCGCGAATCGTCATCGACTCGCGGCACGGGCGCACGATCGTCGCGCCGAGACGTACGTGACCTCGGAGCCAGGGGTCGAGCGGGAGGCCCTCGTCGGTCGTCCAGGTGACGTAGCGGTCGATCGCGACGAGCGGATAGCGGGCCTTCCAGCTCGGTCGCACGGGCGCGACGAGGTGAGCGAACCCGTGGTCGACAGCGTTTGCGCGCATCGTCTCCAGGCAGAGCTTGCTCAGACCTTGACCCTGCCGACCCGGCGCGATCATCACCTGGAGTGCCGTGACGACGTTGGGTGGGTCCACAGCGTCCGTTCCGCGCGTCATGACCTCGTCCCAGCCACGGTCCGGAAGGGCAGCCAGGTCGACCCGAACGGGCAGGGAGTTCACCTCCGCGACGAGCTCGTCGACCTCCTCGTCGACAAGGAAGTACTGGAATCCGCCGAACCGCTCGTACAGCAAGTGCCAACGCTCGCCGGCTACGGGGTCCTCGAACATGAACGCTGGCCACGCCTCGAGCAGCGGGCCCTTGCGCCGCTCGAGCTCGGGACGCTCGTCGAAGGTGAAGAACCGGAGGCTCACATCCGCCGGAGCAGCGCCACCGCGTGCGCCGCGAGCCCCTCGCCGCGGCCGGTGAAGCCGAGACCATCGGTCGTCGTCGCGCGCACGGTCACGCGACCCGGGTCGAGGCCCAGGGCTGCGGCGAGGCGCCCCTGCATCTCGGCGCGCACGTCCCCGATGCGGGGCTCCTCGCCGACCAGGACGCAATCGGCGTTGACCAGCTCGTAGCCCGCATCCCGGACCTCTCGGTAGGCCTCCCACAGGAGATCGAGGGACGATGCGCCGCGGTACTGCTCGTCGCCCGACGGGAAGAGCGAGCCGATGTCGCCCAAGTTCGCAGCGCCGAGCAGCGCGTCGATCAGGGCGTGGGCGAGAACGTCGCCGTCGGAGTGCCCGGCGAGGCCGCGCGGGTACTCGAGGGCGACTCCGCCGAGCACGAGCGGCACCCCGTCGGCGAACGCGTGCGCGTCGTACCCGGTCCCGATGCGGAGGTCGCTCACTGGAGCGAGGCTAACGCTTGCGCAAGCGGGGCGAGGTCGTCCAGCCCGAGCGTGGCCTCGGGCGGCGTCCGCTGCAGGCGGCCCCACGGCCCGCGCCGGACGTGGACCGCGACGAGCCCGGCCGCAGCCGCGGGCAGGACGTCGTTGTCGACGCGGTCTCCGACGTAGGCGACCTCGTGCGCCGCGGCTCCGACGAGCTCGACGAGGCGCTCGAAGAAGGCGGGGTCGGGCTTCTGCACGCCGAGGCTCGCCGAGGACGTGATCACGTCGGCAGGCAGCGACGAGGCACGTGCCCAGGCCTCGAGCGCCTCGGCTTGGTTGCCTGCGATCCCGACCTGCAGGCCGAGCACGCGGACGGCCTCGAGACAGGCGATCGCGTCGGGATAGAAGTCGTCGAGCGAGTACTCGATCTGCTGCCACCAACCGTCGGGCCGGTCGACCCCGAGGTGGCTCCAAAGGGCGTGGTGCTCCTCCCCGCGCTCGATCGTGACGCCGAGCGCAGCCCACACGACGTGTGGCTGGAGCCCGGAGCGCCGCGCGAGCTCGCGCCACCAGCGCTCCTCGTCGACGAGCGTCTCGCCGACGTCGAAGAAGACGGCCTTCACCGGCATCGGATCGGGGGCCGCTGTCCTACCGCTCGCCGAGCAAGCGCTCGACCAGCGCGAGATCCTCGGCGGTCGTCACCTTGAGAAGGCGGCGATCGCCCTCGACGACGGCCACGCGGCCACCTGCGCGCTCGACGAGGGACGCGCAGTCGGTGACGTCCTCGGCGCCGCCCGCAAAGGCTCCGCGGAGGGCCGGTGCGAGGAACGCCTGAGGTGTCTGCGCGGCGACGAGGCTCTCGCGCGACACGGTCTCGGCGATCACCCCGCCCTCGACCCGCTTGACGGTGTCGGCGATCGGCAGCGCGGGGACGACGCCCTCGTACCCCTCCGCGAGCGGGCCGAGCACCCGCTCTACGACCTCGTCCTCGAGCAGCGGCCGGGCCGCGTCGTGCACGAGCACCACGAGCGCCTCGTCCATCACCTCGGCGAGCGCGAGCCGCACGGACTCGGCGCGTGTCGACCCGCCCGCGACGCAGGCGACCACCTTCGTCGCGGCCAGCTCCTCGGAGAGGAGGATGGCCGGTTCCTCCCAGCCGACGGGTGCCGCGACGACGATCGCGTCGACCCAAGGGCACCGGTCCAGCCGGTCGAGGCTCTCGGCGAGCAGCGGGCGCCCGCCGAGGGACGCGAACGCCTTCGGCCGGTCGATGCCGAGCCGCTCTCCCGAGCCCGCCGCTACGAGCAGTGCCCAGGTGGCCCCGGCGGTTACGCCGGAACCCCCGGGCGGCTCAGGCACTCGCGGTTGCCGCCTTGGTGGGCTCCTTCGCCTTCGCCCGTGTCTTCGTCGTCGGCTGACCGGCCTTCGACAGGACGTCGTCGAGCCAGGCCGCAGCCTGCTCCTCGTCCATGTCCTTGGCGTACATGAGCTCGGAGGCGAGGATCTTCTTCGCCTTGACGAACATTTGCTTCTCGCCCGTCGAGAGGCCCTTCTCGTTGTTCCGCACGGCGAGGTTGCGCACGACCTCTGCGAGCTCGAAGATGTTGCCCGTCTTCATCTTGTCGCGGTTGTGCTTGAACCGGCGATTCCAGTTCTTGGGCATCTCCGTGGAGCCGCCCGACAGCGTCCGCACCACCATGGTCACCGTCCGCTGGTCGATGACCGTCCGCAAGCCCACCCGCTCCGCGTTCTCGCACGGCACGTTGACCGTCATGTCGTTGTGGAGGATCTGAATCGTCAGGTACTCGCGCACCTCGCCGAGTACCTCCCGCTTCTCCTTCTTCACGACCGTGCCGGCACCGTGATGCGGATAGACCACCTTGTCGCCGATGTCGAACAAGCCAGCCTCCCCGAGGTCCGAGTCCCTGTGGTCAGAAAAAGTGCCGGCAGTCGTCTCCCTGCCGGCCACGGTCGAATGATAGCTGGTTTCTCACACGCCCTTAACGGAACCGCAACGGCGGTTCGCAGGGCCCGGGAGCCTATGCGGCGACCGCTTCGTGCTCCGACGCGGGCGCCTGGAGCCCCAGTCGCAGCGCGGCCCTCACCGTCTCGGCCGCAGCCACCCGGGGACGATCCCGCGCCGGCGTGCCGTCCGGCGCGACCACCGTCGCGATCCCCAGCTTCCCGCACTCGTCCAGCCTCCGATCGGCCTGCGCAGCCGTGCGCAGCCGACCGGTCAGGCCGATCTCCCCGAACGCCGCGGCGCCCTCGAGCAGCGGCACGTTGCGCGCGGCGCTCGCGATCGCGAGGGCGATCGCGAGGTCGCCTCCCGGCTCCTCGATCCTCACCCCGCCGGCGACGTTGACGAACACGTCCGCGCTCCCCAGCGCGACCCCGGCGTGACGGCCGAGCACGGCGACGAGCATCGCCAGCCGCCGCGGGTCGACTCCGGTGCCGACGCGTCGCGGCATCGCGAGGTCGGTGGGCGCGACGAGCGCCTGCACCTCGAGCAGCAGCGGCCTGGTCCCCTCGAGGATGCAGCCGACCGCCGCCCCGATCTCGCCGGGGTGCGTCGCCCCGAACAGCTCCGACGGGTCCGGCACGCCGACGAGCCCCGCCCCGGTCATCTCGAACACGCCGACCTCGTTCGTCGAGCCGAACCGGTTCTTCGTCGCCCGCAGGACGCGATGTGCGTGGTAGCGGTCGCCCTCGAACTGGAGCACGCAGTCGACGAGGTGCTCGAGCACCCTCGGCCCGGCGACCGCCCCGTCCTTCGTCACGTGCCCGACGAGGATCGTGGCGATACCGGCCTCCTTGGCGACGCGCAGTAGGCGGCCCGCGGCCTCGCGGACCTGGGCCACCGAGCCGGGGGCGGACCCGAGCTCGGACGCATGGAGGGTCTGCACCGAGTCGATGACGCAGACGTCCGGACGTTCCTGCTCGAGGGTCGCGCAGACGGTGGCGAGCTCCGTCTCCGCCAGGATCCGCACGCCCTCGGCGCCCCCGAGCCGTCCGGCCCGCAAGGACACCTGCGGCGCCGACTCCTCGCCGGTGACGAGGAGCGCGCGCCCTCCGGCGCGCGCGATCGCGCCGAGCGCGCTCAGGAGGAGTGTCGACTTCCCGACGCCCGGCTCGCCGCCGACGAGGACGAGCGACGCGGGCACGATGCCGCCGCCGAGCACGCGGTCGAGCTCGGGGACGCCGCTCGAGATCCGCTCCGCCTCGACCACCGACACCTCGCCGAGCGGGACGGGAGACCCGGCCCGCACGCTCGCTTGGGGCCGTCGCTCCTCGTGCAGCTCCTCGACGAGCGTCCCGAAGGCGTCGCACCCGGGGCACTTCCCGAGCCAGCGCGGGCTCGCGGTCCCGCACTCGGAGCAGACGAACTTGACCACCGGCTTCGCCACGCGAGCGAGCCTAGCGCCGGGTCCCGACGGGACCCTCACGCGCGTGTGACGAGTGGGTGCCGAGCCCGTCACGCGCGGCGCCGGAGACGGCCGCCGTCAGGTGCCCGCACTAGGCTCGGAGTGCGGGTTGCAACTCCCGCCCAGGTGCATAAGAGTGCCGGTGCAACCGGCTGCAGCGACGACTGAAAGGACGGGCCGCATGGAGAGATTCAACGCCCTCGGGCGCGGAGCGCAGATCATGCTCGTCGGAGCCATCCTCCTCCTGATCGACCTCTTCCTGCCCTGGCAGGACTTCGACGTGGGAGGGATCGCCGACGAGCTCGGCGTCGATGCGACGTTCAGTGGGTGGCGGGGGTTCGCCGGCGTCGTGCTCGGGCTGCTGACGATCATCGTGCTCGCCTGGTGCATCGTCCGCCTCGCCTCGGTCGACATCCCGTTGCCCGTGTCGACGGCGATGACGGCGGCATTGCTCGGAACGCTCGTCCTGATCTTCGCGATCATCAAGATCCTCACGATCCTCGGCGACGAGCAGACGATCTGGGCCTGGCTCGGGCTCGTCCTCGCGATCGTGATCGCCGTCGGAGCATTCCAGACGGTGCAGGAAGCGGGCGGTGTCGACACGCTGCGGACCGAGGCGTCCAGCCTCGGGTCCTCGGGTCAGACCGCACCGGCCGCGACGACTCCGGCCGCGCCGCCGCCGGCGGCGACGCCCGAGACCGCACCTCCCGCCGCGGCCGACATGCCGTCCGAGGCGGCTCCGCCTCCGGACGCAACCGAGCAGAGCGACCGCGAGGTGTAGGCGCCGCGCGCGCTCCCGCGCAGCCCCCGTCCCTCGAAGCAGGGCCCCCGTTCGGGGCCCTGCTCGTCGCGTCCGCCCCTCGCGCATCGGCGGTTTCCGGAGTACCCTGCGATCGAGCCGTCGACGCAATCGAACTCGGAAAGGACGCCGCCACATGGAGAGGTTCAAGGCCCTCTCGACGGGCCCCAAGCTTCTGCTCGTCGCCACCCCGCTGCTCTTCGTCAGCCTCTTCTTCACGTGGCAGAAGCTCGAGGTCGACTTCGGCACTGCCGGACGGCCCCTGCGCGCGGAGGCGCTGCTCGACGGCTGGGACTTCTGGGGCCTCCTGATCGGGATGCTCGCTCTCGGACTCACCGCGCTTGCGGTCGTCGCCTACCTGACCGACGTCGAGCTCTCCGAGGACGTGCCCTGGGGGCGCCTCGTCCTCGGTGGAGGCTTCGCGATCCTCGCGCTCACGCTGCTGAAGAACCTCACGGACGCCGACTCGGCGTGGGCGAGCTACCTGGGCGTGCTGCTCGCCGGGCTCGTCGCGCTCGGCGCCTTCGAGACCTGGGCCGAGGACGTCGGGCGCCCGTCGCTCGTCAGCCGCGTCCGCCGGCGGCGGGGGCTGCGCTCAGTCGCTTGACGAGCAGCGCGCGGTCCTCACCCGGGCCGTCGTAGTCGCTGGCGATCCGGTCGACCTCGAACCCGAGCGAGCGGTGAAACGCCAACGAGCCTTCGTTGACAGGTGACGTGACGCAGCGGACGACGGATCGCCCCTGCTCGCGCACCTCGTCGAAGAAGCGCTCGTAGAGCTCGCGGCCGATGCCCTCGCCCCGGTGGGCGGGCGAGACCCCGACGAAGTGGATGTAGGCCTCGTCGGCCGCCGTCTGCGAGAGGAAGCCGCACAGGAAGGCCGCGAGGTCGCCGTCCTCGTCCTCGGCGACGAAGCTCGTGCCCTCGAAGTGGAGGAAGAAGAGCTGCGGCAGCATCGGAGCCATGTTCCTGCCGCCCCACCACACGTTCACGCGGCCGATGACACGACCGTAGTCGGACGGCTTCGCGTGCCGGATGGCGACCGCCATGGCGTGAGTGTAGGGGCGGGCGTGGCCGCCCCTACGGGAATCGATTGCTATGCGTCGGGATCGGCGTCGCCGTCGAGGTCGCTCTCGTCGGCCTCCGGCTCGTCCGGAGCGCCGACGGCGGCCGGCACCGGCTCGCCCTCGACGAGCCTGATCTCGACCGGTGGCTCGTCCTCGCCGGGGCTCTCTCGGCGGTCGATGACCACGGTCGAGCCCGGCGTGAGCTCCCGCCCGAGGATGAAGTCGGCGAGCGGGTCCTCGATGAGGCGCTGGATCGCGCGGCGCAGCGGGCGTGCGCCCATCGCGGGGTCGTAGCCCTGCTCGACGAGCAGCTCGCGCGCGTCGTCCGTGAGCTCGATGACGGTCCCGTGCTTCGCCATCTCCTCGCGGACGCGCTTCATCAGGAGGTCGACGACCTGGAGGATCTCCTCCTTCTCGAGCTTGTGGAAGACGATGACCTCGTCGATGCGGTTCAGGAGCTCGGGCCGGAACACCTTCTTGAGCTCCGACATCACGCGCTCCTTCATCTCGTCGTACGAGAGGCCCTGCTCGTCTCCGATGGAGAAGCCGAGCGTCTGGTTCTTCGAGATCTGCGCTGCCCCGAGGTTCGAGGTCATGATCACGATCGTGTTCCGGAAGTCGACCTTGCGGCCCTGTGAGTCGGTCAGCTTCCCGTCCTCGAGGATCTGCAGGAGGATGTTGAACACGTCCGGGTGCGCCTTCTCGATCTCGTCGAGGAGGACGACGGAGTACGGCTTGCGGCGGACGGCCTCGGTGAGCTGGCCGCCCTCGTCGTAGCCCACGTAGCCGGGCGGCGAGCCGACGAGCCGGGACACGGAGTGCTTCTCCATGTACTCCGACATGTCCACCTGGATCATCGCGTCCTCGTCGCCGAAGAGGAACTCGGCGAGCGTGCGCGCGAGCTCGGTCTTCCCCACGCCCGAGGGGCCGAGGAAGATGAACGACCCGGTCGGCCGCTTCGGGTCCTTGATGCCGGCACGCGCGCGCCGGATCGCCTTCGCGACGGCGACGATCGCCTGGTGCTGGCCGATGACGCGCTTGTGGAGCTCGTCCTCCATGCGCACGAGCCGCTGCGACTCCGCCTCGGTGAGCTTGAAGACCGGGATGCCGGTCCACATCGAGACGATGTCGGCGATCTCGTCCTCGCCGATCTCCGGCTGCTCGTCGTCCGCCTGGTTGCGCCAGTCGTCCTCGAGCTCCTTCTTCTTCTGCGAGAGCTTCCGCTCCTTGTCGCGCAGCTGTGCGGCCTTCTCGAACTCCTGCGCCTCGATCGCCGCCTCCTTGTGCGCCCG
>DASSCD010000012.1:0-9265 GCA_035698005.1 Gaiellaceae bacterium
GGGCGATGCGAATGTTCCCCGAAGAACCCAGGACACGGATGGCGCAGGCAGCAGCGACGCTCGTGGGATCGCTCCCCGACCGGTCGCCGCGGGGGGAGACCGACGTGACGGTCGACCTCTCCGACGCCCGGGACCGGGACCTCGTCCGGCGGATCGGCCGCGGAGACGGGGAAGCCTTCCGCGGGCTGTTCGGGCGGTACGCCCCGAGCGCCCTCGCGCTCGCGAGGCGGGTCGTCCGCCAGCCGTTCCTGGCCGAGGAGATCGTCCAGGAGGCGTTCTTGGCGGTGTGGAAGAACCCGGGGGGCTACGACGACCGGCGCGGCTCGGTCCGCTCGTGGCTCATGGGCATGGTGCACCACCGCGCCGTCGACGCCGTCCGGCGAGAGGAGTCGCAGCGCCGCCGCGCGGAGGAGGCGCAGGGCAACGAGCCCGTCGTCGCGCCCGACCCCGCGGAGCAGGTGGTCGAGGAGCTGGGACTCCCCGAGGAGCGGCGGGCGGTCCGTGCCGCGCTCGACGAGCTTCCCGACGAACAGCGCCAGGTGATCGAGCTCATGTACCACGAGGGGCTGTCGCAGTCGACGATCTCCGAGCGGCTCGGGCTGCCGCTCGGCACCGTGAAGTCGCGGACGCTGCTCGGCATGCGGCGACTGCGGACCCGGATGGCGAGGTTGGAACGATGACGCGCGACCACGAGCTGATCGAGGAGCTGATCGCCGTCCGGGCGCTCGGCGGCCTCGACGCGGCCGATGAGGAGCGCCTCCGCGCCGAGATGGCCTCGCACGGCCCCGATTGCGAGGAGTGCCTGCGGCTCGAGGCCGACTACGCCGACGTCGCGGGCGGGCTCGGGTTCGCCCTCGACCCGGTCGCCGTCCGGCCGGGGTTCGCCGAGGAGACGTTCGAGCGGGCGCTCGGCCCGCAGGCGCGGCCGGTCGACCTGCGCGAGGATCCAGGGCGACGCCGGGGCGTGCTCCGTCCGCTCGTCGGGATCGCGGCCGCGTTCGTCCTGTTCGTCGGCGGCTGGGTCGTCGGCGTCACGCTCACCGAGGACGAGCCCGCGCTCACCGAGGCCACCACGATCTCGTTCCAGGGGGAGGCGGACGGCGCCACCGTCAGCGCCGCCTTCCGCCCGGGAGAACCCGGGATGTTCCTGCTCGCCTCCGGCCTGCCGGCGCTGCCCGAGGACCAGGTCTACGAGCTGTGGGTGTTCGAGGGCGAGACGCCCGTGGGCGCGCTCTGCGCGAGGCCGTCGGAGAACGGGTCGCTGTTCGAGTTCGTGGACACCTCGCTCGAGGGCGTCGGGCTCATGGCGGTGACGGTGGAACCCGACAGCTGCCCGGACGCCCCGACCTCCGACCCGATCTTCACCGCCGAGGTGCCGACCGTCTGACGGTCAGGCCGGACGCCGGGCGACGAGGACCGAACACGGCGCGTGCCTCGCGCAGTGCTCGCTGACGCTTCCCAACACGACCCGCGACACGCCCCGCACCCCGCGGTGCCCGACGACGACCAGGTCGGACTTCGCGCGCTCGACCGCCGCGACGAGCGCGTGCTCGGGGCGGCCCATCGCCACGTCGCGCCTCGGGACGACGCCCTGGGCGGTGGCGGCCGCGACCGACGCCTCGAGCTCGGGCGGGCTGGGCTCGTCCTCGTCGAGCGTCCACTCGGCGTCGCGGCCCCGGAAGACCGGCACGACGTGGACCAGCCGCAGCTCGGCGCCGCTGGAGGCGGCGATCGCGCCGGCGAGCGCCGCGGTCTGCGGTGACGCCTCCGAGCCGTCCACCCCGCAGAGGATCCGCTCGGGGAACGCGGGCCCGGCCGTCCGCGAGATCAGCACGGAGCATCCGGCCTCGCGCATCACGTGCTCTGCGACGCGGCCCACCCGGATCGCCCCGCCGAGCACCCCGGCATCCTGCCCGACGCAGATCAGGTCGGCGCCGAGCTCCCTCGACTCGTCGAGGAGCGCTTTCGCGGGGCTCCCCGCGAGCAGGCGCGCGTCGGCCTTCGCCTCCAGGTCGCGGGCGCGCGCCGCCGCCCGCTCGAGCGCGGCCTCCGCTTCGGCCTCGACGTCGCCCGCGTCGTGGGGGTGGCCGGTGTCGATCACGTACGCGAGGACGAGCTCGGCGCCGGACCTCGCGGCCAGGTGGGTCGCCTGTCGCGCCGCCTCCTCGGCGCGCGGCGATCCGTCCACGCCGACGAGGATCCGGTCGAACGTCGGCCGCACGTCCCGCTCGCTCACGGGTCGATGCTAGCCCGTCGGCCGTCGTCCTCGGGCGCCCGCGCGCTCAGGCGGAGCGCTGCAGCTCGGCGAGCACCATCCGCAGGATGCCGCCGTGCCGGTGGTACTCGACCTCGGCCGCGCCGTCGATCCGGACGATCGCCTCGAAGGAGCGCTCCTCCCCCTCGTCGGACCGCGCGGTCACCCGGACGCGCTCGCCCGGCGCGATCCCGTCGGCGAGGCCCCCGATGTCGAACGTCTCACGGCCGGTCAGCCCGAGCGAGGTCGCGTTCTCCCCTGGCAGGTACTGGAGTGGCAGGATGCCCATCCCGACGAGGTTGCTCCGGTGGATCCGCTCGAAGCTCTCGGCGATCGCGGCGCGGACGCCGAGCAGCGCCGGTCCCTTCGCCGCCCAGTCCCGCGACGAGCCGCTGCCGTACTCCTTGCCGGCGAGCACGACGAGCGGCACCCCCTCCTCGCCGTACCGGACCGCGGCGTCGAAGATCGTCGTGACCTCGCCGCTCGGCAGGTAGGTCGTCCACGGCCCCTCGGTTCCGGGGGCCAGCTCGTTGCGCAGCCGGACGTTCGCGAAGGTCCCACGCATCATCACCTCGTGGTTGCCGCGCCGGGCGCCGTACGAGTTGAAGTCCCGCTGCTGCACCCCCCGCTCGAGCAGGAACGTCCCGGCCGGCGAGTCCGGCTTGATCGCCCCCGCGGGTGAGATGTGATCGGTCGTGACCGAGTCGCCGACCTTGACGAGGCATCGCGCGCCCACGAGGTCCTCGGCCTGCGACGCGGTCGCCCCCTCCGAGAAGAACGGCGGCTCCTGGATGTACGTCGACGCCGGGTCCCACGCGTAGACCGGACCCTCGGGCGTCGGCAGCGAGCGCCAGCGATCGTCGCCGTCGAAGATCCGGGCGTACTCGCGCTCGAACTGCGTGGACGTGACCGAGCGCTCGATCACCTCGCGGACCTCCTCGGCCGCGGGCCACAGGTCCCGGAGGTAGACCGGCCCGTCCGGCCCCTCCCCGAGCGGATCGGTGGTGAGG
The DNA here is from genome assembly GCA_035698005.1 of Gaiellaceae bacterium. Classification (GTDB taxonomy): domain Bacteria; phylum Actinomycetota; class Thermoleophilia; order Gaiellales; family Gaiellaceae; genus GMQP-bins7. The sequence continues at coordinate 3,265 of DASSCD010000012.1, forward strand.
TCCACGTCGACGTGGCCGGCGAGCGCGTACGCGACGACGAGCGGCGGCGACGCGAGGTAGCTCGCACGCACGAGCGGGTGGATCCGGCCCTCGAAGTTCCGGTTGCCGGACAGGACGGCGACGACCGCGAGATCGCCCTCGGTGACGGCATCGGCGACGTCGTCGGGGAGCGGGCCGGAGTTGCCGATGCACGTCGTGCACCCGAACCCCACGAGCGAGAACCCCATCTTGTCGAGGTAGGGCGTGAGCCCGGCCTCGTCGAGGTACTCGGTCACGACGCGCGAGCCCGGCGCGAGGGAGGTCTTCACCCACGGTTTCGTCTCGAGCCCGCCCTCGACCGCCTTCTTCGCGAGCAGACCCGCCGCGACCATCACCGACGGGTTCGAGGTGTTCGTGCAGCTCGTGATCGCGGCGATCACGACGGACCCGTGGCGGACCGGACCGCGCTCGGCGATCTTCGAGTTCTCCTCCGGGTCGACCGCGCGGTCGGTGCTCACGACCGGGTCGACCGGTCCGGTCTGCCCGCCGCCCTCCTCGATGAAGTCCGAAACCTCGAGTTCGAGCGCGTCGGGCTCGAGGCGGTCGCGGAAGGCGTCGACGAACGAGGTCCACGCCTCCGAGAGCGGCACCCGGTCCTGCGGACGCTTCGGCCCGGCGAGCGAGGGCTCGACCGACCCGAGGTCGAGGTCGAGCACCTCGTCGAACGTGGGCTCGGGGTCGCCGTCCCGGCGGAACAAGCCCTGCTCCTTCGAGTAGCGCTCGACGAGGTCGACGCGGTCGCCGCGGCCGGTCGTCCGCAGATACCGCAGGGTCTCGCCGTCCACCGGCCAGTAGGCGGACGTCGCCCCGTACTCGGGGCACATGTTCGAGAGCGTCGCGCGGTCCGCGAGCTCGAGCATGGAACACCCGTCGCCGAAGAACTCGACGAATTTCCCGACGACGCCGTGCGCCCGGAGCATCTGGGTGAGCGTGAGGACGAGGTCGGTCGCGGTGGTGCCCGCGGGCAGCGCCCCGATGACGCGGACGCCCAGCACCTGTGGCCACGGCAGGAACATCGGCTGGCCGAGCATCGCGGCCTCGGCCTCGATCCCGCCGACCCCCCAGCCAAGCACGCCGAGGCCATTGATCATCGTGGTGTGGGAGTCGGTGCCGATCACCGTGTCCGGTGCCGCCACCTCGTCGTGGATCGCGACGACCGTCCCGAGGTGCTCGAGGTTCACCTGGTGGCAGATGCCGGCGCCCGGCGGAACGACCCGGACGTTGCGGAAGGCCTGCTGCGACCACCGCAGGAGCGCGTAGCGCTCGCCGTTGCGGCGGTACTCCCACTCGATGTTCGCCTCGAGCGCCTCAGGCGAGCGGAACCGGTCGACCTGCACCGAGTGGTCGATGATCAGGTCCACGTCGACGAGCGGGTCGACGGTCGCGGCGTCGCCGCCCGCGCGTGCCATCGCCGAGCGCATCGCCGCGAGATCCACCACGGCCGGGACGCCGGTGAAGTCCTGCATCAGCACGCGCGTCGGCATGAACGCGACGTTCGTGTCGGTGGAGGGCTCGGGCCAGCTCGCAAGCGCCCGCACGTCCGCCTCGGGGACGTCGCGCGTCCCCGCTCGCCGCGCGAGGTTCTCGAGCAGGATCTTGACCGTGTGCGGAAGCCGTTCGAGATCGCCGAGCGGTGCGAGCGGGACCATCTCCACCCAGCCCTTCGAGGTCTCGAGCCGGGTGCGCGCGCCGAGGTCGTTGCTCACGACCTCCATGCTCCCAGAAGCGCCCCTTCGACCCGGGCCTGGCCGCTCACTCCCGGTCCCGGCGCAGCTCCTCGATCGCCTTGCGGTGCGCCATCCTCGTCTCGCGACGGATCCTCGCCTCGTGTTGGCGCCGCTGCTCCGTCGGGGTCGCGGCGACGACGGGCGGCACGGCACGGGGCGAGCCCTCGTCGTCGAGCGCGACGAACACGAGGTAGGCGCTCGAGGTGTGGGTCCGCTCCGCGGTCCGCAGGTCCTCCGACTCGACCCGCACCCCGACCTCGAGCGAGGTCGTGCCGACGTCGTTGACCGAGGCCTGAACGGTGACGGTGTCGCCGACGTGGACCGGTGCGAGGAAGGACATCTCGTCCATCGAGACCGTGACGCACATGCCGCCGGCATGCTTGATCGCGGCCAGTCCCGCCGCGGTGTCGACGAGCTTCATGATCACGCCGCCGTGGACGAACCCCGCGAGGTTGGCGTCGGTGATCTCCATCAGCTGGATCAACGTGACCTGGCTGTCGGCCGCCGGCCGCGGAGCGAGGGTCGCCACGCGCGGCATCCTACGCGAGGGCGGCCGGTAGCATGCCCGCGTGCGCGCGTTGCTGGCGTTCCTCTCGTTCGCGCTCCTCGTCGCATGTGGCGACACCGACCAGTCCGGACCCTCGCCGACGACGGCGACGTCGGCGACCTCCGACGCCACCTCGGACCCGTCGACGTCGTCCGCTTCGCCGTCGGGGTCCCCCAGCGCCGAACCCACGCCCGAGCCGGACCTGGATCTCCCCGCCGACGCACCGACCCTGGTCGACGACCCCGCGGATGTCGCCCGGGTGAGCGCCGGCGACCTCTCGCCGCTCCTGCCACCGCGCGCCGAGATCGCCTTCACGGCGCTGCAGACGACCCCGCAGGATCCGATCGATCAGATCGCGCTCGCCTGGCGGCGCGGGGCTGATCCCTTCGCCTCGACCCATGGGCTCGTCGTCTGGCAGCGGTCCGACGGCCCGGAGTGGCGGGCGCTGTACGCGTTCACCGACCGGCCGCGCACGGGGGTCCTCGGCATCTCGATGGAGCCCGGGGACCTCACGGGCGACGGGATCGTGGACCTGCTGACGAACGAGCACATCGGAGGCTCCGGCGCATGCGGGAGGTGGCGTGTCGTCGCCTCCGAACCCGGGGTGGCAACCGAGATCTTCCGCCGGGACACCTGCGACACCGACATCGCGATCGCGGCCGGCGAGCTTCGGATCCGCGAGGCCGTCTACGAGCAGGGCGATCCGCACTGCTGCCCGAGCGCCTTCCGGATCACGACGCTGCGCTGGGACGGCGAGGAGTGGGTGGAGACCGGCTCGGAGACCCAGCCCGTCGGCTGAGCGCCGCTCCACGTCAATCGTTGCCCCTCCCGACAACGGTTCGGTCGTCCGCGCCCTTCCGGCGAAAGGCTCACGTCCGCCCGCCAACCGGCCGATACACGGAACGACCCACATCCGTGCGTAGGTGGAGGCTCCGTGACCCTGGGTGTACCCCGGCGAGGGCAGCGTTGGCTGCTCGTCGTCCTCGCGCTCGCGCTTGCCGGCGCGGCGGCCTTCTGCTTCCTTCGCTCGAGCACGGCGGGCGAGGAGGCCACGGCGCAGGCCGTGAGCTCGGCCGAGGCGGCCGCCCGCGGGATCGGCGCGCGCCTGTCGCCCGAAGACCTGAGCGGAACGATGGGGAGTTCCCACGCCGCCAGCGTCTCCGCCTACGTGCATCGAAGGTTCCTCGAGGCCGACCAGACCGTCATGGTTTGGGACGAGGACGCGGTCGTCGTCTTCGCGGACGAAGTCTCGCTGATCGGTACGCAGGACCAACAGGAGCAGGATCGGATCGCCCGCGTCCTGTCCGACGGAACGAGGACGCAGCAGACCGACAGCTCGCTCCACGTCTTCGCGCCGGCACCGGTCGGCGAGGACCGGAGCGAGACGGTGGTCGCCGAGATCGCTCTCCCGGCGACGGAGATCGACGCCGCGGGACGGACCTGGTTGTACGGCTCGATAGGGGCGGCGCTCGCCGCACTGCTGGTCCTCGCCGCTGCGCTCCGCCGAGACGCCGGCGGCGGCTCCTCGTCGGGCTTCGCGGCCAGCGACCCGCGAGACGTCCGCGCGCTCCGCATCGAACGCCAGCGCGTCGAACGCGTGGAGCATCAGCTACATGACGCGCGGGAGGCCGAGGCGAGGGTTCGCGCCGAGCTCGACACCGTCACGTCCTCGCTCCGTGACGTCGAGCGGACCGCGAGCGAACGCGACGAGCAGTACCAGCGCCTCGAGACCGACCTGAGGGCCGTCCGCTCCGAACTCTCCTCGTTGAAAGACCGGAACGAAGAGCTGTCCCGTCGATCGATGGAGGTGCGGGCCGAGGCCGCGCAAGCGCTGGAGGCCACCGCGCGCGTCCAGGCCGCGCCGGTCGTCGACAGCGCCTTCCCCTCCGCGACGGTCCCCGAGGCGTTCGCCGATCCGGGGCCGGCCGCGCCGCCGATCCCCGCCGACGCGGAGGAGCTCGATCGGCTGCGTCGATCGCTGCGCCACGCCGAACACGACGCGGCCTCCGAACGCGAGTCGCGCATGGCGCTGGACGCGCGCGTGTCCGAGCTCCAGGGGGTCCGAGAGATGCTCGAGGCGGCGCTCGAGAAAACCGGCTCAGACGCCGAGGCCGCGCGCGCCGAGCTCGAATCGACTGCCCAGACCTACCGCGAGGAGGCCGAGGCCGCCCGGCGGGAGGTCCGGAGGTCGGCCGAGGCGAGTCTCGCCGACGCCGAGGCGGCCCGGAGCCAGCTCGAACAGAACATCCGGCAGCTCGCCGCGACGGACGAGGCGCTCGAGGTCGCCCGACGCGAGACCCAGGAGGCGCGCACGCAGATCGCGGCGGCCGAGTCCGCCGCGGCGGCGTCGACCTCCGAGATCGCCGCCCGGATCGAGGAGCTCGAGGCCGAGCTCGCCGCGGCACGAGCCGAGCACGAGGCACTCACCAAGCACCTGGAGAACGAGGGGCAGCGTGCCACCCGCGCGGAGCGAGAGGTCGTCACCTGGGCCCAGCGCGTCAAGGACCTCGAGGCCCGCCCTGACCTGACCGAGGAGCTGGGGTCGGCCAACGCTCGCTTGCGCACCACGTCCACGGAGCTCGAGACGGCGCGGGAGGAGCTCGAGGCCCTGCGCGCCGAGCACGAGGCCGCCCGCGTCGACGGGCAGGCCAGCGTCCTGCAGGTCGAGAACCTGAAGGACGAGCTCGCCGCGGCACGCGCGGGGTTCGCGGCGGCGAGCGAACGCGCCGAGGGACTCGAGGCCGAGCTCGCGGAGAGGCGGACACGGTCCGAACGTGCCGACGAGCTCGCGTCGGATCTCGAGGCTTCGAACGGCGCGGCCGACGAGCTCCGAACCCAGCTCGCCGACGCGAGGGACGAACTGGAGCGATCGAAGGCCGAGGCGCAGTCCGTGCGCTCGGACCTCGAGACGGCTCGGGCGGAGATCGCGCGGCTGCGCGAGGAACTCGAGGCCGCGCGGGAGGAGGGCGACACGGCCTCCGAGCAGCGCGACGGTCTCCGGGCGGACGCCCTCATCCGAACCGCGGAGATCGAGGCGCTCCGGTCGGAGGCGAATGCACGGACCGCCGAGCTCGATGCGCTCCGGGCGGAGTTGGAGGGTCGCACCGAGCAGTTCGAACAACTCAGGAACAAGGCGAAGGCGCGCAAGAACGAGCTCGAGGCGCTTCGCGCGGAGGCCGAAGGCCACGAGGCCGAGATGGAGGCCCTCCGGACGGAGGTCGCCGAGCGCAACGCCGAGGTCGATGCGCACCGCGCCCAGGGCGTCGGCGTTCGATCCGAGGCCGAGGCCGCGCGCGCGGAGGCGGAGGCGGTAAGGGCAGATCTCGACGCGATCCGCGCCGAGTTCGACGCGGCGAGGACGGAGCTCGAGATGGCCCACGCCGAGGCCCACGCGGCGAGGACTGAGCTCGAGGCCGTCAGGGACACGAGCAATGCGCGGGACGAGGAGATCGAGTCGCTCCGGGCCGAGGCCGACGCCATGCGCGCGGAGCTCGAGGCCGCCAGGACCGAGGGCGAGGCCACATTGGCCGAGCTCGAGGAGGGACTGCGGGAGTTCGAGGAGCGGACCCGTGTCCCGGAGCAGGCGATAGCCGAGCAGCGCGACCGGTTCGAGGAGGAGCTTCAGCAGGAACGCGAGCGCTTCGAGCGCGAACTGACCGAGGAGCACGAACGGAGGGCCCAGACGCTG
>DASSCD010000013.1:0-5551 GCA_035698005.1 Gaiellaceae bacterium
CCGATGCGGAGGTCATCGCCGCCGACGGAGGGCTCGACCACGCGCGCGCGCTCGGGCTCGACGTCTCCGTCGCGGTCGGCGACTTCGACTCGGCTTCGGAGGATGCGCTCGCCGCCGCCGAGGCGGCTGGTGTGCGACTCGTGCGCCACCCCGCGGAGAAGGACGCGACCGACCTCGAGCTCGCGCTCGACCTCGCTCTGTCTTCGGGCGCGTCCCGGATTCTGGTGCTGGCGGGCGACCGCGGCAGGCTCGACCACCTCCTCGCGGGACTGCTGCTCCTCGGGAGCGGGAAGTACGCCGAGGTGGAGGTCGACGCGCTCATCGGCGTGGCACGCGTGCACGTCGTGAGCGGGCGGCGCACGCTTCCGGGCGAGCCCGGCGAGCTCGTCTCGCTGCTGGCGGTGCACGGAGAGGTGAGCGGCGTGACGACCGCCGGCCTCGCCTACGAGCTGCGCGGTGAGACGCTCGAGCCCGGCTCGAGTCGCGGTATCTCGAACGTGCTCACCGCGTCGGAGGCGACGGTCTCGGTCGAGCGGGGCACGCTCCTCGCCGTCTTCCCCGGCGCAGAAGAGGGCACGTGAGGCGCCGACTCCTCTGGCTGGCGTTGGTCGCGGTCGCAGTCGGGGCCGCGGCAGGATGCGGCGGCGGCGACGAGACGCCGACTGAGGTCGTGCTCGTCACGCACGACTCGTTCGCCATCTCGGACGGCGTGAGGGCGGCCTTCGAGCGGGAGAGCGGCCTCACGCTCCGCATCCTCCAGGCCGGTGATGCGAGCGAGATGCTCACGAAGGCGCTGCTGACCGCGGGCAACCCCCAGGGCGACGTGCTCTTCGGCGTCGACGACAACCTCCTCTCGCGCGCGTTGGACGGCGACCTCTTCGATGCCTACGAGTCGCCCCTGCTCGAGAACGTGGACCCGCGTTACCTCCTCGACGACGAGCATCGCGTGACGCCGATCGACCACGGCGAGGTGTGCCTGAACTACGACAGAGCGTGGTTCGCCGAGCGCGGAATCGCGCCTCCCGAGTCGCTCGACGACCTCGCCTCGCCTCGCTACCGGGGGCTGCTCGTCGTCGAGAGCCCGGCGACCTCGACCCCCGGGCTTGCGTTCCTCCTCGCCACGATCGCGCGCTTCGGCGAGGACGGCTGGCAGGGCTTCTGGCGCCGCCTGCGCGCGAACGACGTCCTCGTCGTCGACGGCTGGGAGGAGGCGTACACAGCCCGGTTCTCGGGCGCCGCGGGGAGCAGGGGCGACCGGCCGATCGTCGTCTCGTACGCCTCGAGTCCGCCGGCCGAGGTCTACTTCCGCGCGCCCAGGCCGACGGACGCGCCGACCGCGGTCGTCGAGTCGAGCTGCTACCGGCAGGTCGAGCTGGCGGGGGTGCTCCGCGGGGCTCGGAACGAGCAGGGCGCGCACGAGCTCATCGACTTCCTGCTCTCGACGCGCTTCCAGGAGGACATCCCGCTCTCGATGTTCGTCTTCCCGGTCAACCGCGAGGCGGCGCTCCCACCCGTGTTCGAGCGCTTCGCGGTCGTCCCCGCGGATCCCCTCGAGCTCCCGCCGGGCGAGGTCGAAGCCAATCGCGACGACTGGATCGACGAGTGGACTCGGATCGTGCTCCGCTGAGCGGCCGGGGCTTCCGGGCGCTCAGCTACGGCGTCCCGCTCGCGTTCCTCGCGCTCTTCTTCGTCTTCCCGCTCGCCGCCATCCTCGAGCGCGGCCTCCGCTCGGAGGGAGATCTGGCCTCCCCGCTCGACGTCGTCACCGACCCGGTGACCCGCGAGGTGGTCTGGTTCACGGCCTGGCAGGCGGTCGCCTCGACTGCCCTCACGATCCTAGTCGCGCTCCCGGCAGCGTACGTGCTGGGGCGGTTCGCCTTCCCGGGCCGTGCACTCGTCCGCGCGCTCGTCGTCGTGCCGTTCGTCCTGCCCACCGTCGTCGTCGCGCTCGCGTTCCTCGCGCTCCTGCCCGACGGCCTCGAGCGTGGCTGGGCCGCGATCCTCGTCGCGCACGCGTTCTTCAACATCGCCGTCGTCGTGCGCGTCGTCGGCACCTTCTGGGCCGGGCTCGACCCGCGCGTCTCCGAGGCGGCCTCGACCCTCGGGGCCGGGCCGTGGCGCCGGCTGCGCGAGGTGACACTGCCTCTACTCGCGCCGTCCCTCGCGGCCGCCGCCGCGGTCGTCTTCCTCTTCTCGTTCACCTCGTTCGGCGTCGTCCTGATTCTCGGAGGCCCCTCGTACTCGACGATCGAGGCCGAGATCTACAACCAGGCCGTGCGGCTCTTCGACCTGCGGGCAGCAGCGATACTCTCGCTCGTCCAGCTCGCCTGCGTCGCGCTCACCGTCTGGATCACGCTCAGGCTCGAGACGAGGCTCTCGGTCGCGGGCCACCTGCGCAGCGAACGGGAGACGCTGCGGAGGCCGAGAACGCGGCGCGAGTGGGCCGTCGTCGCCGGGAGCCTCGGCGCGCTCGGCCTCTTCCTCGGGCTCCCGCTCGCCGTCCTCGTCGAGCGCTCGCTCGCCGTGGGAGACGGGCACGGGCTGGACGCGTACCGGGAGCTGACGCGCCCGACGTCGGCGCTGCTCGCGACCCCCTGGGAGGCCGTCGTCAACTCCGTCGTCTACGCCGCCGCCGCGACGGCGATCGCCGTCGTCGTGGGAGGGCTCGCGGCGTTCGCGATCGCCGGGACGCGCGGCGGGCGTGTGCTCGACGGGCTCCTGATGCTCCCGTTGGGCGCATCGGCCGTCATGCTCGGCTTCGGCTTCGTGATCGCGTTCGACCGCTGGCCGGTCGACTTTCGCTCCGAGCCGTGGATCGTCCCGGTCGTGCAGGCGCTCGTCGCGCTGCCCTTCGTCGTGCGGGCCGTCGCGCCAACGCTGCGGGCGATCGACGAGCGCCAGCGGGAGGCCGCCGCGCTCCTCGGGGCCTCGCCCGGTCGGGTGCGCCGGGAGATCGACCTCCCCATCGTCGGCCGGGCGCTCGCGGTCGCGGCAGGCTTCGCGTTCGCGATCTCGCTCGGGGAGTTCGGCGCCACCGTGTTCCTCGCGCGGCCGGACAGCCCGACACTCCCGGTCGCGATCTTCCGCTTCCTCGGCCGGCCGGGCGAGCTGAACGCGGCGCAGGCGTATGCGCTGGCGGTGATCCTGATGGGCGTCACCGTCGTCTCGGTCGTCCTCGTCGAGCGGATCCGCCGGCGCGGCAACGGAGGCTGGATCTGATGCTCGCGGTCGAGAACGTGACCGTGCACTTCGGGCAGCTGGCCGCCCTCGACGGCGTCACGCTCGACCTCGGCGAGGGCGAGATCGTCGCCGTCCTCGGGTCGAGCGGGTCGGGGAAGAGCACGCTGCTGCGGGTGATCGCGGGTCTGCAGCGACCCGACGCGGGCCGCGTGGTGCTCGACGGCGAGGACCTCGCCACGATTCCTCCGCACCGGCGCGGGATCGGGCTCGTCTTCCAGGATCACGCGCTCTTCCACCACCGGGACGTCCGCGGAAACGTCGCCTTCGGCCTCCGCATGCGCGGCGACGACGGAACCGCGATCGACAGACGGGTCCGCCAGCTTCTCGAGCTCGTCGGGCTCGCCGGCTACGAGCAGCGCGCGATCGCGACGCTCTCGGGCGGGGAGCAGCAGCGGGTCGCGCTGGCCCGCGCCCTCGCGCCCGAGCCGCGCGTGCTCCTCCTCGACGAGCCGCTCGGCTCGCTCGACCGGCTCCTGCGCGACCGGCTGCTCGAGGAGCTCCAGCGCATCTTCGCGGAGCTTTCCGTCACGGCGCTGTACGTGACGCACGACCGAGCCGAGGCGTTCGCGCTCGGCGACCGCGTCGCGGTCATGCGGACGGGACGCGTCGTCCAGGTCGGGACCGCCGACGAGCTCTGGGCCCGGCCCGCGGACGAGGACGTCGCGCGCTTCCTCGGCCTCGCGAACGTCCGCGACGGACAGGTCGTGCGCCCCGAGGCGGTTCGTCTCGGCCGGGTCGACGATGGCCGCGACGGTGACGGCGTCGTCGAGTCCGCCGTGCGCCAGGGGCCGACGGTGCGCGTCGTCGTCCGCCTTCGCGAGGGAGGCGAGCTCGAGGCCGTCGTCAGCTCGCTGGAGCACCCCCTGCCGGGCGACCACGTCGACGTGGCGGTCGACCCGGCGGGCATCGTTCGCCTCAGGTGATCAGGCGCCGCGTCGTCGTCCACGGCTTCGTCCAGGGCGTGTTCTTCCGGGACACGCTCCGCCGTCACGCGGCGCGGCTCGGCGTGTCGGGCTGGGCCCGGAACACGCGGGAAGGCACGGTCGAGGCGGTGTTCGAGGGCGAGCCCGACGCCGTCGAGCGAATGGTTGCGCTCAGCCGCGAGGGCCCGAGCGGAGCGCGGGTCGACCACGTCGACGTCGTGGAGGAGCCGCCCGAGAGCCTCGGCGGCTTCGCCATCCGCTGAGCGCCGCTACCAGCGCTCCCAGCGGACGACCTCCTCCGGCGGGCGGCGCGGCTGCGTGCGGCGGCTGGTGACCGCGCTCCAGCCCGGATCCGGAGCAGGCGCGCCGATCGTGACCAGGGCGACGACCGACACGTCGTCGGGGAGCCCGAACGCGGCGCGCACCCTCTCCACCGTGTCGCCACCCTCGACGCCGGAGACCCCGGCTGCGAGCCCCTCGTCGACGGCCGCGAGCAGGAGCATCATCAGCGCCGCGCCTGCATCGACGAACCAGAACGGGACGGGCCACTCGATCTCCTCCCCGTCCAGCAGCTTGTCCGGGCGCCGGTAGCGGTCGTGGTAGTCCTCCTCGCGCGTGCAGACGAGGACGATCACGGGCGCGCTCTCGAGCCACGGCTCGCGATCGTCGCCCTGCGTCCAGCCGGTCTCCCGCATGATCCGCGCCAGCTCCGCCCGCGCACCCGGCTCGGTCAGAACGAGCAGCCGCTGACCCTGGCTGTACCCGGCGCTCGGCGCTCGGCGCACGGTTGCGACGATCCGCTCGACCTGCTCCCGGGTGATCGGCGTCGGCGCGTAGTGGCGGACCATCCGCCTGCGTGGAAGCAGTTCCTTGAACTCCACTAGCCCGAAAACCTCGCCCGCACCGACCGCGCGCGGTCGAGCGTGACGCGGCAGCCCTTCGCGCCCCGGCACGCCCCACTCCAGCCGGTGAAGCGCGCACCCTTCGCCGGCATCGCGCGCAGCGTGAGGCGCATCCCGCGCTCGAACGATGCAGAGCAGCGTCTCGCGCACGAGATCCCGCGTGGCGCGCTGACGACGCGCCCCGGCCCGCGGACGGACACGCTGAGCTTGACCTTCGTCGCGGCGCCGTCCCCGAAGCCGCGGTCGAGGTAGCGGCTCACGGCGAACTCGGAGCAGCCGAGGATGTGCGCGTGGAAGTAGTCGTCCGAGCCCACGTCGAGCACGGCCGGCCGCCACGGGTGGTTCCCCGCGTACATCAGGTCTCTCGGGCTGTCTGAGACGTGGCCGTCGCGCGTGTGGTTCGGCGCGCAGGACGGGACGTAGCCCATCGTGTGCATGAGCTCGTGCAGCATCGCGAAGTCCATGATCTGCAGCCCGCTGCGCGAG
>DASSCD010000014.1:0-5721 GCA_035698005.1 Gaiellaceae bacterium
TGTCGACGGGCGGTCTCGCGCGCTGGATGCGCTGGTGCGCGAACCACACGTGGAAGGTCGTGATCGGCTGGGTGGCCATCATCGCCGTGCTGATCTTCCTCGTCGCGACGGTGGGTGGAAGCCTGAACGACGAGTTCGAGATTCCGGGCTCGGACACGCAGCGCGCGACCGACCTGATCGAGTCGGAGTTCGCGTCCGAGCAGGGCTCGGTGCTCAACCTCGTCTTCGCTGCGCCCGAGGGCGAGCGGCTCGACACGCCCGAACGCAAGGCCGCGATCGAGGACGCAATCGCGAAGCTCGACACGCCCGAGTTCGCGCCCAGTGGGGACACGATCGGCATCGAGAGCGTCGGCGACCCGTTCAGCGAGAACACGTTCTCCGACGACGGACGCATCGCCTACGCCGAGGCTCAGTTCTCGGACGTCGTCGAGACTGCCGACCGCTCGCAGGTCGTCGCCGTGCAGGATGCCGTCCGCGAGGCGGTCGCGCCGGCGGGCATCACCGCTGAGTTCAACGGCGACGCCGAGTTCCCGCCGATCGAGCAGGGGACGCAGGAGCTGCTCGGCTTCCTCGCGGCCATCCTCGTCCTGCTGGTCGTCTTCCGAACGCTCGTCGCGACCGCGATCCCGATCGCGCTCGCGCTCGTCGCAGTCGCAACGGCGTTCGTCCTGCTCTTCATCCTCGCCGGCCTGACGACCATCAACACGATCACGCCGATCCTCGTGTCGATGATAGGGATCGGCGTCGGCATCGACTACTCGCTGTTCATCGTGACCCGGTTCAGACAGCTGCTGCACGAGGGGCTCCCGCCGTGCGACGCGGCGGCCGAGGCGGGGGCGTCCGCGGGACGGGCGGTGATCTTCGCCGGCGTGACCGTGGCGATCTCGGTCACGGGCCTGGCCTTCTTCGGCCTCGACTTCGTGACGAAGCTCGGAATCGGCGGCGCGCTCGGCGTCCTGACCACCGTCCTGATCGCGAACTCCCTGCTCATCGCCGTGCTGGCGAAGCTCGGCCACAAGGTCGACCGTCTGAAGGTCCCCTTCCTGCGACCGATCGACGACTCCGAGGCAGCCCGGGACAGGACGCCCATCGCGCGCTGGGGCCGCTTCGTGACGGCCCACGCGAAGCCGGTGTTCTGGATCCTCCTCGCGCTCGGGCTCCTGCTCGCCGGCAGCTCGGCGCTCGTGCGGCTCGGCGCGTCGGATCAGGGCACGCAGCCGACCGAGCAGACCGCGCGGCGTGCGTACGACCTGCTCGCCGAGGGGTTCGGACCGGGCTTCAACGGCCCGATCCCGATCGTCGTCGACGTCAACGGCGACGAGCAGGCGCCGCAGCGCGTCTTCGAGGGCGTCCAGGCCCTCGGAGAGCAAGGTGACGTGGCCTCCGTCGGCGAGCCCCAGTTCAACGACGCGAAGTCGGTCGCGATCGTGTTCGTCACCCCGGCCTCCGCTCCGCAGGACGAGGCGACGGCCAAGCTCGTCGACAGACTCCGAGACGACGTGGTGCCCGACGCCACCGAGGGTAGCCCGGCTTCGGTCTACGTATCGGGGCTGAACGCCGCGTTCATCGACATCGCCGATCGCATCATGGAGCGGCTGCCCATCTTCCTGCTGTACGTCGTCGGTGTCACGTTCATCGTGCTCGCGATGGCGTTCCGGTCGATCGTGATCTCGCTGACGGCGGCGATCACGACGATCCTGTCCGCCTTCGTCGGCTTCGGCGTGCTGACGCTCGTCATCCAGGAGGGGCACCTCTTGAGCATCACGGGCCTGGACACGACGGGGCCCATCGAGACGTTCGTGCCCCCGATCGCGTTCGCGATCCTGTTCGGGCTCTCGATGGACTACATGGTCTTCCTGGCGAGCCGCATCCGCGAGGAGCACGTCCACGGCCTGAATACGCGGGAGGCGGTCGAGCACGGCATCGCCGCGATCGGCCGCGTCGTCGTCGCCGCGGCGATCATCATGGCCACGGTCTTCTCGGCGTTCGTCCTCACGCCGGAGCGCGTCTCGAAGGAGTTCGGCCTCCTGCTGGCAGTCGCGATCCTCACCGACGCGCTCGTCGTGAAGATGACGCTGATCCCCGCGTTCATGACGCTGATCGGCGAGAAGACGTGGTACATGCCTCGCTGGCTCGATCGCCTGCTCCCGGACATCACGATCGAGCCACCGCACGACCGCGACGCTCCGACCCCGGTCACCCGTCGCCCCGGCGAGCCGGAGCCCACCGAGGCGTGACCGGGCTCCGATGACTTTCGCGGTTGTCGGGGGTCAACTCCTCGACTCCCGACGACCGCGAAGGAGCTGAGACCGATGACGATGGATTCCCGCACTCGCTGGCTCGCACTTCTCATCGTCTGCCTGGGCGACCTGATGATCGTGCTCGACGTGACGATCGTCGGGGTCGCGCTGCCCTCGATTCGCGAGGACCTCGGCTTCTCCGAGACCTCGCTCGCGTGGGTGGTCAACGCCTACCTGCTCACGTTCGGCGGCTTCCTCCTCCTCGGCGGCCGGCTCGGTGACCTCTTCGGGCACCGGAGGCTGTTCGTCGCCGGCATCGCGCTCTTCACGGCCGCGTCGCTCGCCTGCGGCCTCGCGACCTCCCAGGCGATGCTCGTCGGGGCGCGCGCCGTGCAGGGGCTGGGCGGGGCGGTCGTCTCGGCGGTCGCGCTCTCGCTGATCGTGACGCTCTTCACCGAGCCGTCCGAGCGCGCGAAGGCGATGGGAGTCTTCGGCTTCGTCGCCTCCGCCGGCGGGTCGATTGGCGTCCTCCTCGGCGGGATCTTGACCGACACCCTGACCTGGCACTGGATCTTCCTCGTCAACGTCCCGATCGGGATCGCGGTCGTCGTCGCCTCGCTGTTCGCGCTGCCCGGCACCCGTGGCCAGCTCGTCGCAGGCCGGCTCGACGTCGCGGGAGCGGTCACGGTGACCGCGGCGCTGATGGTCGCCGTCTATGCGATCGTCAACGGGAACGAGGTGGGATGGACGACCGCGCGGACGGACGGGCTGCTCGTGCTGTCGGCGGCGCTGCTCGGGGTCTTCTTCCTCATCGAATCGCGCGTTCGCGCGCCGCTCGTGCCGCTCGCGCTCCTGAAGCTCCGCAACCTCGCGATCTCGAACGTCGTCGGCGTGCTCTGGGCCGCCGCGATGTTCGCCTGGTTCTTCCTCTCCGCGCTCTACCTGCAGCTCGTGCTCGGGTACAGCCCGCTGCAGGTCGGCCTCGCGTTCCTCCCCGGCAACGTGATCATGGGGATCTTCTCGCTCGGCCTCTCCGCACGGATCGTCATGCGCTTCGGGATCAGGGCACCGCTCGGCGTCGGCCTCGGTCTCGCCGCGCTGGGGCTGTTGCTCTTCGCTCGGGCGCCGGTCGACGGGACGTTCGTGGTCGACGTCCTCCCCAGCATGATTCTCCTCGGCTTCGGCGCCGGCATGGCCTTCAACCCGGTCCTGCTCGCCGCGATGGGCGACGTCCCCCAGGAGGACGCGGGCCTCGCCTCGGGTGTCGTGAACACCGCCTTCATGATGGGCGGCGCCCTCGGCCTCGCGGTCCTCGCAAGCCTGGCCGCCTCGCGGACGGAGACGCTGACCGCCTCGGGGAGCGACTCGCTCGAAGCGTTGACGGGCGGCTACCACCTCGCCTTCCTCGTCGGCGCCCTGTTCGCCGGCGGCGCCGCGCTGATCGGCGCGCTGCTCCTGCGCCCGGCCGCGATGCCGGCGGCGCACGGGGAGGCCGCGGACGCCGACGAGCCCGTCGCCGAGGCGGCGTAGCGCGTCGATGGGCGCCGTCGCACTCGAGGGCCTGGACGAGCTCCGCCGCTCCCTGGCGGGAGCGGCGCTCGTCCCCTCCGACCCCGAGTACGACGCCGCCCGCGTGTGCTTCAACGCCCTCGTCGACCGGCGGCCTGCGGTGATCGTCCGTTGCCTCGGCGCCGGCGACGTCGCGTCGGCGTTCGCCTTCGCTCGCGCGCACGAGCTCGAGGTCGCGGTTCGCGGCGGCGGGCACAATCCCGCTGGGCACTGCCTCCTGGACGGCGGGCTCGTGATCGACCTTTCGCAGATGCGGCGGGTCGAGGTCGACTCCGGCGCTCGGATCGCGCGAGCCGAGGGCGGAGCGACCTGGGCGGACTTCGACACCGCGACGCAGGCCTTCGGCCTCGTGACTCCAGGTGGGGTCGTCGGCTCGACCGGAGTCGCCGGCCTCACCTTCGGCGGCGGCATCGGCCACCTGACGACGCAGTACGGCCTCACTTGCGACAACCTCGTCGGCGCCGAGCTCGTCACGCCGGACGGCGAGCTCGTGCGCGCCGCGCCCGGCGGTGACGAGGAGCTCCTGTGGGGGCTCCGTGGCGGCGGCGGCAACTTCGGCGTCGCCACGCGGCTCGAGTTCCGGCTCCACCCGCTCGAGCGGGTCGTCGGAGGCCTGCTCGTCTACCGGGGCAGCGGAGCCCGCGACGCGCTCCTCGCCTTCCGCGACCTCGTCGCTCGTTGGCCGCGCGACCTCAGCTGCCAGGCGATCGTCGCGCTGGACGAGACCTCGCAGCCGATGCTCGTCGTCGCACCCTGCTTCACGGGCTCGGACCCGGAGCCCGAGGAGCTGCGAGCCCTCCGCTCCGTGCCCGGCCTCGAGAGCGACGACGTCCGCGAGCGCGCGTACGCGGAGCAGCAGGTCCTGTTCGCGGGCACGTCCTACGGCGAGCTGCGGCACTACTGGAAGGGCCACTTCGTCGGCGAGCTCTCGGACGAGCTCGTCGACGTCCTGCTCGAGCGCGTCGCCGCGCTCGGCCGGTCGCCTGGCGATATCCTGATCGAGTCCCTCCACGGCGCGCCGAAGGACGTCGATGCGTCGTTCGGCGCGCTCGGCTACCGCGGAGCGGCCTTCAACGTCAGCGCGATGGCCACGTGGGCCGACCCCGCCGTCGACGACGAGCACGTCAGCTGGGCGCGCGACACCGCGGCCGCCATCGAGCCCTGGGCCTTCGGTGGTGGCTACGCGAACTACATGCAGGCCGACGAGCCGCTCGAGCGCGTCCGCGCAGCGTTCGGCGACGAGGCATTCGCGCGGCTGCGCGCGCTGAAGACGCGGCTCGACCCCGCGAACGTCCTGCGCCGGAACCAGAACATCCCGCCGCTCTAGCCTCTAGCCGGCCTCGTCCGGCAGCACGGGCATGACGACGCCCGGGTCGCGGCCGAGAAGCACCGCGCGCGTGACCGAGGACGATCCGAACCGGTCGCGCACGGTGTCGAGCGCGGCGTCGAGCGCGTCGAAGCGGGGGTCGAACGTGAAGGCGAGCTGCATCCTGCGCTCGTCCTGCAGGTTCGTGAGGGAGATGCCGACGAGCGTGAGCCCCTGCGCCTCGATCGTCGGCGTCGCCGCCGCGAGGAGGCCGCGCGCGGCCTCCAGGACCGTCGCCGTCCTCGACGTCGCCTGGGGCAGAGTGAGCGAGCGCGTCGCCCGCGTGAAGTCGGAGAAGCGCAGGCGCAGGACGACGGTCCGGCAGACGCGCTGCCCCGCGCGCAGCCTCCGCGCGACCCGGTCGACGAGCCCGACGACGACGGCGTCGATCTCCGCGAGCGACCTCGGCGAGCGGCCGAGCGCGCGCTGCGAGCCGATCGAGCCCCGCCGGACGCCCGTCCGCACGACGCGCGGGTCGCGGTTGTGGGCGAGCGCGTGCAGGTGGCGTCCGGACGCGCGGCCGAGGAGGTAGACGAGCACCGCCTC
>DASSCD010000015.1:0-18199 GCA_035698005.1 Gaiellaceae bacterium
TCCGCCGCTTCTACCCGGCGCTTCGCGGCATCCCGCAGCGCTGGGTGCTCGTCGACGCCGCGCCGAAGATCCTCCCCGAGATCCCGCGGAGGCTCGGCGAGTACGCCGCGCGCCATCTCGAGCGCCGCGGGGTCGAGATCCACGTGTCGACGACGCTCGACTCCTACGACGGGCGGATCGCGGTCCTGTCCGACGGCACGCACGTCCCTGCGCGGACGCTCGTGTGGAGCGCCGGCGTGCGCCCGAGCCCGCTCCTCGCGGACCTTGGCCTGCCCCTCGACGAGCGAGGCCAGGTCGTCGTCGACGAGACCCTGCGCGTGTGGGGCCGTAACGACGTGTGGTCTCTGGGCGACTGCGCCGCCGTCCCGAACACGAGAACGCCGGGCGCCTTCGACCCGCCGACCTGCCAGCACGCGCTGCGGCAGGCGCGGCGCCTCGCGAAGAACCTCACCGGCAGGCCGGAGCCGTACGGCTATCGCATGCTCGGCCAGGTCGCGACGCTCGGCCGCCACAAGGGAATCGCCGAGATCCCCGGGCTCCGGCTCCGCGGCTTCCTCGGCTGGTTCGTCGCGCGGACGTACCACCTGTACCAGCTCCCGCTCCTCTCCCGAAAGCTCCGCGTCGTCCTCGACTGGACGGTGGCGCTCCTCTTCCGTCGCGACGTCGTCGAGCTCTCCGTGCTCGGCCACCCGCGGCGGTCTGGCGACGCCTAGCGGAGCCGCCTCAGCGCCTGCGTCAGCGACTGCTTGCCGCCGAGGACGCCGGCGAAGAGGTCCCCGTCGCGGGCGACCCGGTCGAGCACCGTCTCCATGGTGAACGCCGCCGGGTCCAGGTGCTCGTCGACCTCCTCCCAGCGGAGGGGTGTCGACACGTGCGCTCCCTCGCGCGGCCGGATTGAGTAGACCGACGCGTTCGTCGCGCCGGCGCGGTTCTGGTTCGCGTCGACGAGGACCCCACGGCGCTTCGCCCTCGCCCACTCGGTGGTCACGAGCCCAGGGTGAGCGCGCGCGAGCGCACCGGCGACGATCGACGCGAACTCCCGCACCTCGCCGAACGTGTGGCGCCTCGCGATCGGGACGAGAACGTGGATGCCTCGTGACCCCGAGGTCTTCGGGAACCCCTCGAGCTCGAGCAGCTCGAGCGTGTCCCGGACGAGCCGGGCAACGGTCACGACGTCGGCGAAGCCTGCGTCCTCGGACGGGTCGAGATCGAACATGACCCAGTCCGGCCGCTCGGGCCGGTCGACCCGGGACGACCACACGTGCATGTCGATGCAGCCCATGTTCGCCATCCACAGGAGCGCGAGCTCGTCGTCGACGAGGGCGTAGTCGATCACCTTCGTCTCGCCCTCCCGCGTGGACGCCGGGAGGCTCGCTCGCTTGATCCAGGGAGGCATGTGCGACGGCGCCTGCTTCTGGAAGAAGTGCTTGCCCTGCCAGCCGTCGGGATAGCGCTTCATCGTGAACGGCCGCCCCTTCAGGTGCGGCACGAGCACCTCCGCGACGTCGCGGTAGTAGGAGACGAGATCCCCCTTCGTGATCCCCTCGTCGGGCCAGAACGGCTTGTCGAGGTTGCTCAGCCGGAGCTCGCGACGCCCCTTCCGCAGCACCGCCGGCAGCGGCGAGCGCTCTTTGCGCACCTCCGAGGCGGACTTGTCGTCGCGAAGCCCCATGTACACCGGTGCGCGCAGGCGGCCCTCGCGCGTCCACTCGACGAACTCGACCTGCGCCACGAGCTGCGGCTCGACCCAGACGACGTCGCCGCGGCGGACGCGCGGCATCTTCGGGACCTCGTCGAAGGGCGAGGTCTCGCGCCGGAGCGGTTCCAGGAGCCCGAGCAGCCGGTCGATCTCGCGCTCGTTGAACCCGGTGCCGACGTTCCCCGCCCAGCGCAGGCCGCCCGCCTCGCGGACGCCGACGACAAGCGCGCCGAAGCTTCCCGAGCGGCGTCCCTGACCCTTCGTGTAGCCGGCGATCACGACCTCCTGCCCCTGCCGCACCTTCACCTTTCGCCAGTCCGCGCTCCGGCGACCAGGCTGGTAGGGGGAGCCGAGGTGCTTGGCGACGACGCCTTCGAGCCCCTGGTCCCGCGCGGCCTGGAGCAGCGCGTCGCCGTCCTCGAAGCGAGGGGAGACGAGGACCGCGCCGGCACCGAGCTCGACGAGCTGCTCGAGCCTGGACCGCCGCTCCTCGAGCGGCAGGTCGACGAGCGGCTCGGAGTCGAGCTCGAGCACGTCGAAGAGGACGAGCACCAGGGTCCCGCTCCCGTCCTGGAGGAGCGAGAAGCGCGAGCGGCCCTGCTCGTCGAGCGCGCAGATCTCACCGTCGAGGACGGCGTCCGAGGACCGCAGCCCGCGCTCGACCGCCCGGGCCGCCTCGGGGAAGCGGCGCGTGAGGTCGTTGCCGTTCCGGCTCGTCAGCGTGACCTCGCCGCCCGAGACGGTGACGATGGCCCGGAACCCGTCCCACTTCGGCTCGTACACCCAGTCGTCGCCGCGCGGAAGCGCGTCCGTGGACGTCGAGAGCATCGGCGCGTAGCGCGCCGCTCCGACCTCCGCGCCGTCCCTGCGCAGGAGCAGCCAGTTCTTCTCGTCCCCGTCGAGCCGCGCCGGGACGAGCGTCCACGTCCCGTCCAGGCGCTCGCCGTGCAGGCGAACGGTCAGCCCGCCGTTCCGCTTCTCCTCGAGCAGCTCGTACGTGCCGCGGTCCCAGATCTCGACCGTGCCGGCGCCGTACTGGCCGGCCGGAATCGTCCCCTCGAAGTCGCCGTACTCGAGGGGGTGATCCTCGACGTGGACCGCGAGGTGGCGCTCCCCAGGACGCAGTGGGATGCCTTTCGGCACGGCCCAGCTCGCGAGCGCGCCGCCCCGCTCGAGGCGGAGGTCGTAGTGAAGGCGTCGCGCGTCGTGCCGCTGCACGACGAAGCGCGGCCGGTCGCCGCTGGCGGCATCCTGGCCGAAAGGCTCGGGCGTCTTCCCGGGCCGGCGCTTGCTCCGGTACTCGTCGAGAGCCACGTCCCTGTGGATTGTCGCCTGAAGCGCAACGGTATCTTCACCAACTGCACGCAGATTCGATGTTTTCCCTGCTCACGCCGCGTTTCGGGCCAGGGGATAAGCCTGTGGAACCTGTGGAAAGCCGGACCTAGACCTAGGTCGTGGCCAGGATGCCCATGACGCGGTACTTCGCACGGCGCTCCCGCCTGCGGCGCTCCGGATCGAGGGACTCGACGTCCTCCAGCGCGGCGAGGATGCCCTCGCGCAGCATCACGGCGGCGCCGTCGGGGTCGGTGTGCGCACCGCCTTCGGGCTCCGGGACGACGGCGTCGACGACGCCCAGCTCGAGGCAGTGCGCCGCGTCGGGCTTGAAGGCGGCCGCGGCCTTGCGCGCCTCGCCGGCGTCCCGCCACAGGATCGCCGCGCAGCCCTCGGGCGAGATCACCGAGTAGATCGCGTTCTCCTGCATCAGCACGCGATCGGCGACCGCGATCGCGACCGCGCCGCCCGAGCCCCCCTCGCCGATCACGCAGGCCACGGTCGGCACCGAGAGCCTCGCCATCGCCGCCTGCGAGCGTGCGATCGCGCCGCCCTGCCCGTGCTGCTCGGCTGCCACCCCGGGATACGCGCCCGGCGTGTCCACCATCGTGACGAGCGGGAACCCGTGCCGGTCGGCGAGCGCCATCGTCCGCATCGCCTTGCGATAGCCCTCGGGGTACGCCATGCCGAAGTTGCGCTTCGTGCGCTCCTTCAGGTCGCGCCCTTTCTGGTGGCCGACGAGGACGACGGTGCGCCCGTCGAGCTTCGCGATCCCGGTCACGAGCGCTGGATCGTCGGCGCGCCCGCGGTCGCCGTGTAGCTCGAACCAGTCGTCGAGGATGCGCTCGACGTAGTCGAGCGTGTACGGGCGGTCCTGGTGCCGCGCAAGCTCGACCGAGCGCCAGATGTCCTCGGAGCTCGGCTCCTGGCGCAGCCGGTCGAGCTGGTCCTGGAGGCGGTCGAGCTCGCCGCTCAGCTTGGCCCCGCGCAGGAGCTTCATGCCGCCGAGCTTGCTCAGCCGCTCTCGCAGCCGGATCTCGGCCTCGTTCGGCACCTACGCCGCCTTCCCGAACAGCCGGAGGAGGCGCGAGAGCGTCGGCCGCAGCTCGCCCCGCGGGACGATCGCGTCGAGGTGGCCGAACCGGTAGTTCGACTCGGCGAGACCGAAGTCGTCGGGGAGCTTCTCGCGCGTCGTCTGGGCGACCACGCGCGGCCCCGCGAACGACATCAGCGCGCCGGGCTCCGCGAGGACGACGTCCCCGAGGCTCGCGTAGCTCGCGAGGACGCCGCCGGTCGTCGGGTGCGTCAGCACCGAGAAGAGCGCGCCTCCCGACTCGTGCAGCTCCTCGATCGCGCAGATCGTCTTCGGCAGCTGCATCAGCGCGAGGATCCCCTCCTGCATGCGCGCCCCGCCGGAGGCGGAGACCGACACGAGCGGGACACTGCCCGCGACCGCGCTCTCGCAGGCCCTGGCGAACTTCTCGCCGACGACGCTTCCCATCGAGCCGCCCATGAACGCGAAGTCCATGACCGCTAGGCGGCACTCCTCGCCCTCGATCGTCGCGCCGCCGCACACGATCGCGTCGCCGAGCCCGGTCTCCATCTCGGCCTCCACCAGCCGCTCGGTGTACGGGCGCAGGTCGAAGAACGCGAGCGGGTCGGCCGAGCGGAGCTCGGCGTCCTCCTCCGCGAACGACCCGGTGTCTGCGAGCTGCGCGATGCGGTCGCGGGCGCCGACGGGGAAGTGATGGCCGCACTGCGGGCACACGCGGAGACTCGCGTCGAGCTCGTCGTCGCGGTAGTGCGAGCCGCAACCGGGGCAGGTGTTCGGGTGGCTCTTGCCGGCCGGGGCGTCCTCGGCGCGCTTGCTCTCGATCTCGACGTCGACGCGACCCTGCCCCGATGACATGGGCTGGATCCTAGAGGCTCGGGGTCACAGCCCTGCGGCCGCCAGCAGACGCGTGACCACGGGGACGTTTCGGGGGTCGGGCAGCATCCCGGTGACCCCGATCCCCGCGATCCGCGTCGTCGCCGCGACCGCGCGAAGGTCGGCCTCGACCTCCGCGACGGTGGGGCCGTCGGGCTCGGGCATGAACATCGCGGCCTCCCCCGGATCGAGAACGTCCAGGTCGAGCGCGACGTAGGCGGCCTCCACGCCCGCGAGCGCCCGCTCGAGCGAGCCGTCGATTTCGGTCCGTGCAAGGTACTCCTCTTCGCCCGGGTCGAGGTTGCGCGCACCGACGAGCGCGACGTCCTCCGGGGCGACGGCGTCGCCGTCGAGGAGCATGCGCAGCGGCATCCCCCACGGGTTCCCGCTCGGGGAGGTCCCCGGCGTGTTGAGGTCGCCGTGCGCGTCGAGCCAGACGAGGCCCAGCCTGCCGCCCCTCGCCGCCAGCCCCCGCACGGCGCCGACGTGCGCGCAGCAGCACCCCCCGAGGACGAGCGGCCGCTCGGGGAGCGCGGCGGCGAGCGCCGCGTTCTGCTCGTCGAGCGTCTCCCGCTCGACCGCGCCCGTGTCCGGGTACGGGAGGTCGAGACGCGCGGCCTCGGTCATCGGCTCGCCTCCGTCGCCCCACGCTCTGGGAACGCGCACGAGACCGGTCGCGAAGGACCGGCCGCAGCGATGGCACTCGTAGCCGGAGTCGAGGGCGACCGCCGTGAAGGTGCGGCAGTCGGGGCAGCGTGCCCGGAGCGACGACGTCAGCGCGCCCCGGGGACGAGCTCGTCGAGAGCGTCGGCGAGACCGACCAGCGACGGGAGGGTGCGCGACGGGCGCGGATCGGCAGGCTCGCCCAGCCGGTTGACCCAGATCGTCGGGAGGCCGAGCTCGGTCGCGGTGCCGATGTCGTGGTAGAGGCTCTGCGCGACGTGCACGTGGCGCGCCGGGTCGGAGCGCGTGTGCTCCCGGAAGGCTTCCCAGTGACGCGACGCCGGCTTGTACGAGCCGATGTCGCCGGCGACGATCGCGGCGCCGAAGGGAACGCCGATCGCGGTGATGGAAGCGTCGATCAGGTCCCGATCCGTGTTCGACAGGATGGCCAGGCGCCAGCCGCGCTCCCGTGCCTCACCGAGCGCCGGGCGCACGTCGTCGAACACAGGCCAGGACGGGAGCGAGCGCGCGAGGGCACTCGTCTCGCCCTCGGGGAGCGTCAGCCCCGCCTCGTCCGCGAGCCGCTCGAGCGCCACGGTCAGCACCTCGCGGTACGAGGAGCCGGGGCTCGCCGCCTGGATCTCTGGCTCGAGCTCGTGGTAGCGGGCGAGCAGACGGTCGGCGTGCTCGACGCCGAAAAGGCTTTCGAGCTCCGCGTGGATGCCGCCGTTCCAGTCGACGAGGGTGCCGTAGCAGTCGAAGGTCACCCAGCGCTCGGCCACACGTCAAGCCTAGTCTGTCCTGCAAGGGTGGAGATCCGGGAGCTCAGGGCGGAGGACTGGCCGGCGGTGGAGGCGATCTACGCGGACGGAATCGCGACCGGCGATGCGACGTTCGAGACGCGAACCCCTTCGTGGGCGGAGTTCGACGCTGGCAGGCTCCGCGGGCACCGACTCGTGGCCGTCGAGGACGGTCGCGTCGTCGGCTGGGCGGCGCTCGCTCCAACCTCGGCGCGCGAGTGCTACGCCGGGGTCGTCGAGCACTCCGTCTACGTCGACCGCGAGCACCGCGGCCGGGCGATCGGGCGCAGGCTGATGGAGGCGCTCGTCGCCGGAGCCGACGGCGCCGGACTGTGGACGATCCAGACGAACGTCTTCCCCGAGAACGCCGCCAGCCTGGCGCTCCACGAGCGGCTCGGGTTCCGCGTCGTCGGGCGCCGCGAGCGGATCGCCCGCCGCGACGGTGTGTGGCGCGACACGATCCTGCTCGAGCGCCGCTCGCCGAGCATCGGGTAGGCGTCTAGGCCGAGTGGCCGTTCCAGCGTCGGAACACGACGCACGCGTTGTGTCCGCCGAAGCCGAACGAGTTCGAGACGCCGATCTCGACCTGCTGGGGCCGCGGCTCGTTCGGCACGTAGTCGAGGTCGCACTCGGGGTCGGGCTTCTCGTAGTTGATCGTCGGTGGGAGGACGCCCCGCTGGAGCGCGAGGATCGTGAAGATCGCCTCGACGGCGCCCGCTGCGCCGAGGCAGTGGCCGGTGGCCCCTTTCGTCGACGAGACGGGCGTCGCGTGCGCCTTCTCCTCGCCGAGCGCGAGCTTCAGCACGCGCGTCTCGGCGGGGTCGCCGAGTGGCGTGGACGTGCCGTGGGCGTTGACGTAGCCCACCTCCTCGGGGGAGATCCCCGCGTCCGCGAACGCCATCTGCATCGCACGAGCCGGGTTCGCCCCGGACGGGTCGGGCTCGGTCACGTGCTTCGCGTCCGACGAGACGCCGTATCCCAGCACCTCCGCGTAGATCTTCGCGCCGCGTGCGCGGGCGTGCTCCAGCTCTTCGAGCACGAGCATCGCGCCGGCTTCGCCCATCACGAAGCCGTCGCGGTCGGCGTCGAAGGGACGCGACCCGCCTTTCGGATCGTCGTTCCGCTGCGAGAGGGCGCGCATCGCGCTGAAGCCGGCGACGCCGACCCGCGTGACCGGGGCCTCGGTCCCACCGCACAGCATCGCGTCCGCGCGCCCGAGGCGGATGGCGTCGAGCCCGTCCCCGATCGCCATGTTCGAGGCGGCACACGCAGTGGACTCGGCCGCGAGCGGGCCCTGCGTCCCGAGCTCCATCGACACCCAGGCGGCGGCCATGTTCGGGATGATCTGGACGATCGCGAACGGCCCCACGCGGTCCGGACCGCGGTCGAGCAACAGCTCGAAGCAGTTCTCGAACGCCCCGAGGCCCCCGATCCCGGTCGCGACCGCGGCGCCGACCCGGTCCGGCTCGGCCTCGATCGACAGGCCGCTGTCGGCCTCGGCCATGCGCGCGGCGGACAGCGCCATCTGCGAGAAGCGGTCCATGCGCCGCGCCTGCTTCCGGTCGATCCACCGCGTCGGGTCGAAGTCCTTCAGCTCGCAGGCGAACGTCACCGGGTAGCCGCTCGCGTCGAACTGCGTGATCGGGCCGGCCCCGGACTCGCCGGCAAGGAGGTTGTCCCAGGTCGTATCGGGGTCGTTGCCGAGCGGCGTCACCATCCCGATGCCGGTGACGACCACCCGCCGCCTGCCGTTCAGTGTCATGTCGCTCATGTCGCTCACATCCCCAGCCCGCCGTCGACGAGGAGCACGGCGCCGGTCACGAACGCCGCGTCCTCGGAGGACAGGAACCGTACCGCTCCGGCTACGTCCTCGGGATCTCCGAGCCGGCCGAGGGGCGTGTTCTCGAGCATCGTGGCGGTCGCGTCCTCCGGAAGCACCTCCGTGAGACGAGACTTCACGTA
Source organism: Gaiellaceae bacterium (assembly GCA_035698005.1). GTDB lineage: Bacteria > Actinomycetota > Thermoleophilia > Gaiellales > Gaiellaceae > GMQP-bins7. The sequence goes on from DASSCD010000015.1 coordinate 8,384, forward strand.
GCCGGGCACGACGACGTTCGCGCGCACGTTGCGGCTGCCGAGCTCGCGGGCGAGCGCCTTCGTGAAGCCGATGATCCCCGCCTTCGAGGCCGCGTAGTTCGTCTGGCCCCAGTTCCCGTGCACTCCGACGATCGAGGAGATGTTCACGATCGACCCCGCGCGCTTCTTCATCATCCCGCGAACCGCGGCCCGGCAGGTGTAGAAGCAGGACGCGAGATTCGTGTCGATCACCGTCTGCCAGTCCTCGTCGGACATGCGCACCAGCAGGCCGTCCCTGGTCACGCCCGCGTTGTTGACGAGCACGTCGAGGTCGCCCGCCTCCTCGACGAGCGCGGCGGCCGACTCCGCTTCCGAGACGTCGGCCTGGACGGCGCGCGCGCCGATCTCCTCTGCGAGCGCGGCAGCCTCGTCAGCCCCGGTGCGGTAGGAGAGGACGACCGAGGCGCCCGCCCGCGCGAGCTCTTCCGCGATCGCCTTGCCGATCCCGCGCGAGGCGCCCGTGACGAGCGCGGTCTTGCCCTCGAGTGAGCAGAAAGGGGTCGCGCTCACGGGCCGCTCGTCGGCACGTGAGCGAGCCGGAGGGGGTGTGGGCGAACCGGACGGTTCCCCCACGTTGTTCGAGAAGAAGGGGGTACGTGGGGGAAACATGGTTTCCCCCGCGAACGCGAGCCGGAGGCGAGCGTTGGGGTCACCTGGCGAGCGCTTCCTGAGCGCGCTCGAGGCTCTCGATCCCGTTCACCGAGATCGTCTTGACGCCGCGGTCGATCCGCTTGACGAGCCCGGAGAGCACGTTCCCCGGCCCGACCTCGACGAACGTGGTCGCCCCGCTCCTGATCAGCTCGGTCGCCGCCTGCGTGAAGCGCACGGGGGCGGTGAGCTGGTCGACGAGGAGTGCGGCGAGCTTTTGCGCGGGCTCCACCTTCGCCGTCACCGTGGACATGAACGGCGCCAGCGGCTCGGCGAAGCGGACGCGGTCGAGGGCGGGCCGCAGCCGGTCTGCGGCCCGAGCCACGAGCGGGCTGTGGAACGCGCCGGACACCTTGAGGCGGACGGCTCGTCGGGCGCCGAGGCTCTCCGCCTCGGCGCAGCACTCCTCCACGGCGTCGAGCTCACCGGAGACCACGATCTGTCCGGGGCAGTTGTAGTTCGCCGGCCACACGCCGACGATCCTCCGGCAGAGCTTCTCGACCTCCTCGTCGGCGAGGCCCAGGATCGCCGCCATGGCGCCCGGGCGCTGACGTGCTGCCTCGGCCATCGCGAGGCCGCGCTCGCGGACGAGGCCGATCGCCTCGGCCGGTGCGAGCACACCCGCGGCGGACAGCGCTGCGAACTCCCCGACCGAGTGCCCGACGACGACGTCCGCCTCGAGCCCGCGCTCGCGCATCGCGGCGAGGATCGCCAGGCTCGTGGTGACGAGCGCCGGCTGCTGCACCTCGGTCTCGACGAGCTCCTCGAGCGGCGTCTCGAAGCACAGCCGCTCGAGGTCGAGCCCCGAGGCCTCCGAGCCCAGGCGGTAGACCTCGCGGGCGGCCGGGAAGGCCTCCGCGATGTCCCGCCCCATCCCCATCTCCAGGGATCCCTGCCCGGGAAAGCAGAACGCGACCTTGCTCATCGGCTCGCTCCTTTGCTCACGTGGGTCTCCCGTTCGTCCATTCGATGAGCGCTGAGCCCCACGTGAGGCCCGCGCCCATCCCGGTCATGAGGATCAGCGCGCCGTCGTGCAGGCGCCCTTCGACTCGCGCATCGACGAGCGCGAGCGGGATGGAGCCGGACGATGTGTTGCCGTAGCGGTCGACGTTCACGACGGTCTTCTCCGGAGGGATGCCGAGCTTACCGGCCGCGTAGTCGATGATCCGCTTGTTCGCCTGGTGTGGGATGTACACGTCGACATCCTCGACGGTCTTTCCGCACTCCGCCAGGATCTGCTCGGCCGAGTAGACCATGATCCGCGTCGCGAACTTGAAGACCTCGCGTCCGTTCATCTTCACGAAGGCATCCGGGTCGTCGAAGTGCCGCGAGCCCGATCCGGGAAGCCAGAGATTCTCGCCGCCGCCCCCGTCCGCGCCGAGCTCGAAGCCGAGGAACCCACCGTGGTCGACCGCCTCGAGCACCACCGCGCCCGCGCCGTCGCCGAAGAGGACGATCGTCGACCGGTCCTGCCAGTCGAGGATCTTGGACAGCACGTCGCCGCCCACGACGAGCGCCCGCTGTGCGAGCCCTGCGGAGAGCATCGCGTACGCCTGCGCGAGCGCATAGACGAATCCGGTGCAGCCGGCGAGAAGGTCGTAGGCCGCCGCCTTCGGCATCCCGAGCTCGTCCGCGAGCAGCGCCGAGGAGGTCGGGAACATCATGTCTGGCGTCACCGTCGCGCAGACGAGGAGGTCGACCTCGGCGGCCTCGACGCCCGCCTCGTCGAGCGCCGCTCGGGCGGCCGGCAGCGCGATGTCGGTCAGGGCCTCGTCCTGGGAGGCGATGCGCCGCTCGCGGATCCCGGTCCGCTCGACGATCCACTCGTCCGAGGTGTCGACGAGCTGTGCGAGCTCGGCGTTCGTCAGGACCCGCTCGGGCACGTGCGTGCCGAGGCCGGTGATCCCGATCTTCGTGCCCGTGGCGGTGCCGATCATCGCTCCACCGCAAACGTCAACGTGCCGCGGGCGGCGAGCTCGTCGCCGACGTGGGCGGTCGCCCGCCCCCGGCCGATCGGCCCCCGCACCGTGTCGATCTCACAGACGAGGGACAACGTGTCTCCGGGCTCGACGACGCGCTTGAAGCGGCAGTCGTCGATGCCGGCGAAGAACGCGATCTTGCCCCGGTTCTCCTCCTCGATCAGCACCGCGACGGCGCCCGCTTGCGCCATCGCCTCGACGATGAGCACCCCCGGCATCACCGCCCGCTCCGGGAAGTGGCCGGGGAACCACCAGTCGTCCACGCGCACCTCCCGCCGCGCGGCGACACGACGACCTGGCTCGAGCTCCGTGACCTCGTCGATGAGCAGGAACGGCGGACGGTGCGGCAGGATCGACTCGATCACGTCCTGGCCGAACGGAGCCGCGGGAAGCGCGTGCTGCACGGCGCGAGTCTACTCGCGCGACCCGGCCTTCCTGGGCGGCGGGGCCCGGAAGAACGCCGTGCCACGATTGCCCGCCTCGTCCCAGGCGACGGCCTGCGCGCGGGTGGCCGGGCCACGCCAGCGAACACGCACCACGCCGGCCCTCGCCACCCTCTGCCGCACGGTCGTGCCGCTCACCCGCACCGTGAGCGCGGCGGGCTCGCTGACGCGGACGCGGAGCGGCAGGCCCGGCAGGAAGCGCACCGCGGGCGGCGTCGTGTCCGACGTGAAGGGGACGGCGAACGACGCCCTCGCGAGCTCGTCCTCGGCCTCGACGACCGCCGAGTACGCACCGTCCCGGACCGGGCCGTTCGCCCGCATGCCGTCCCAGGTCAGCCGCTGCACGCCCGGGAGCAGGCTCGAGGAGAGCGGTGTCGCGACCCAGTTGCCGTCGCGCAGGATCCGGACGCGAACGTCGGCGGCGGCGGTCAGCGAGAACGTCACGCGTAGGACGTCGCGGCGGCCGTCGCCGTTCGGCGAGACGACCGTCGGTGAGACGGCCACGAGGCCGAGCGTGCGGCTGACCGTGAGCGGGACCGACTGCCGAAGCTCAACCCCGGCAGCCGTCCTCCCGACGAGCGCGACGGCGTAGCTCCCGTCCGGGAGCGCGGCACCGTCGACGACGGTCGAGTGCGTCCCGGGCTGCGTCCAGACCCGGTCGACGAGGGTCGCGACGACGCCCCCGATCGCGTCCGTCACCGTGACAGTCAGGTTCATCGCTGCGGTGAGCCGGTAGGAGACGGTGGCCGCGTCTGCCTGGCCGTCTCCGTTCGGCGTGATCGCCTCGGGCTCGGCCGCGACGTCGAGGATCGCGGGCGCCTCGGCACCTCCGACCCGCAGCGAGCCGGTCGCGGGACGGGACGTACCGGCGCTCATCGTCCACGCGTACCGCCCTGGCGTCGCCGACGCCGCGTTCCAGGTCCAGTCGATCGTGGTCGAGGTCCCGGTGCCACGTGCCACCTCGGCGCCGTCCGCGTCCGTGACCGCGACGACCCACGGCAGCGACGACGAGAGCCTCCCGCGGAAGCGCGTCGCGCGTCCGCTCGTCTCCACCCGCGGCTCGTACAGCTTCGGCAGGCCGATCGCGTTCGCCGAGGCCGCGAGCGCGCCCAGCCGCGCGTAGAGCTGGCCGCCCGGGCACTCGGTGAAGCCCGTGTCGCGGTGGCCCGAGACGGAGCGCAGGAGCACCGGGATTCCTCTCGGGTAGCGCTCGCTGCCGCTGGAGATCACCGTCGAGATCGACGTGGGCTCGACGTGCGCGAGGTCGAGCCTCCAGGCGAGGAGTCGCGTGAGCGCGTCCTGCGCAGCCTTCGGCGGGGCGGCGCTGCCGTAGGTCCCGAGCAACGCGACTCCGACCGAGCCGGTGTTGAAGCCGAGGGCATGGGCGCCGACGACGTTGCGCTCGATCCCACCGTACCGACCCTCGTAGATCGTCCCGAAGCGGTCGACGAGGAAGTTGTAGCCGATGTCGTTCCAGCCGTTGCCCTGCACGTGGTAGAGCTGGATCGCCTTGACGACGGCCGCCGCCTGCGCCCTGGTGTAGTCGTTCCGCCCCGCGGTGTGGTGCACGACCGCGAAGCGAACGGCCGGCGCGTACGTGGGCGGTCCCCGGCGGATCGACTCGCTCGCGCCCCACGACAGCCTCGGCACGATGGGGGGCGCGGACGTCGCCGCAGGCGCGCGGTACGGCACGCCGACCTCGGGGCTCCACACGAGGTACGCACGGACGCGCGAAACGCGGCCGGTCGTGCGCGTCTCGAGGCGGTCGGAGGGCCCGACCCACCAGGGGCTCCCGATCCGCCAGCCGGCACGAGGACCCGCCTCGCGTGAGCCGGGGTCGGGGCCATCGCCGCCCTCGGGTGCCGCGGCACGCCACGGGCTCCATCGCCCCTCGAGCGAGCGCGTGCGGAGCTCCACGCTCCCGGTCCCGCGCCAGTGGATCCCGGCGAGCGAGAAACGGGTCGCCGCCGTGCGGCTCTCGACGGCGCGCGCCTCGGTCCGAGGCGCCAGCTCGACCGCGGTCACTCCGGGCGCCGCGAGCGCGTGCGGGGCGAGCACGGCCGCGACGAAAGAGGCGACGAAGAGGACAGAGGCATGGCGCATGGCGGAGGCCGTGTCAGCGTGGACGTGGCGGCCTTCGCGGGCAAGGGTGAAAAACCCTCCGCTGATAGAATCCTTACACCGGTGCGGATCCGCTCTTTGCGGGGACTTCTCGTCGCGATCGCCGCGCTCGTGCTCCTCGTGCCGGCGACGGCCGCAGGACAGGACGGGCGGCCGCGGGTGCTCGCCGTTCACCTGGACAACGACATCAACCCGGTCACCCAGGAGTACGTCGACGGTGCGGTCGACCGGGCAGAGGACGAGAACCTGGCTGCGGTCGTCCTCGTGCTCGACACGCCGGGTGGGCTCGCGTCCTCGATGCGCGGGATCGTGAAGCGTTTCCTCGCCTCCGAGGTGCCGGTGATCGTGTACGTCTCGCCGCCGGGCTCGAGCGCGGACTCCGCGGGAGCCGTCATCGCGATGGCGGCCGACGTCGCGGCGATGGCGCCGCAGACGAACATCGGCTCCTCGACGCCGATCTCGCTCGGCGGCGAGGACATCTCGAAGGACCTCCGGCGGAAGGTGATCAACGACGCCGCGGCGTACGTCGGCGAGCTCGCGCGCGAGCACGACCGGAACGTGCCCGCGGCCCGCCGGATGGTCACCGAGGCGGCGAACTACGGCGCGCGCCAGGCAAAGGCGATCGGCCTCGTCGAGGTCGTCGCGCCCACGCTGCCCGTCCTGCTCGAGGAGCTCGACGGGATGAAGACCGTCCCGAAGGGGCTCGTCCTCGAGACCGCGGGGGCGGAGATCGAGGACGTCGAGATGAGCTTCTGGCAGCGCGCCCGCGACCTCCTCGTCGATCCGAACTTGATCGCGCTCATGCTCTCGATCGGCCTCATCGGCATCGTCGTCGAGCTCTGGAGCCCGGGACTGATCCTGCCGGGCACGGTCGGGGTGATCTCGCTCATTCTCGGTCTCTACGGGCTCCAGGTGCTCCCCGTGTCGATCGCCGGGCTGCTGCTCATGATCCTCGCCGCCGCGTTCTTCGTCGCGGAGGCCTTCGTGCCCACCCACGGCGCGCTGACGGTCGCCGGCGGCGTGACCTTCGTCCTCGGAGCGCTCATGCTCTTCGACCCCGCCGGCGACGCGTACCAGGTCTCGCTGCCGGTCGCGCTCGGAATCGCGCTGACCCTCGCGGTGCTGCTCGGGTTCGCGCTCACACGGGTAGTGCGCGTCGCGCGTCGCCCCGCGGCCGTCGGCGCCCAGGGGCTCGTGGGCGGGGAGGCGGTCGTGCGTCGGGACGGCCTCGTCTCCGTGAACGGCGAGCTCTGGCGTGCGCATGCCGCGGACGGCGCGCCGCTCGTGCCGGGCGAGCACGTTCGAGTCGAGCAGGTCGAGGGCGACCTCCGACTCCTCGTAGGATCCGTGTCGTCACCGAGCCGGGAGGAGTCGTCCTGATGGAAGTCGGCCTGATCGTCCTCGCAGCCGTCGTCGTCATCCTCGTGCTGTTCCTGTTCGCGGCGGTCAAGATCGCCCGCGAGTACGAGCGCGGCGTGATCTTCCGCCTCGGGCGCCTGCTCCCGGAGCCGAAGGGCCCCGGCCTGTTCCTCCTCATCCCGATCGTCGACCGCATGGTCAAGGTCGACCTGCGCACGGTGACGCTGAACGTGCCGCCGCAGGAGGTCATCACGAAGGACAACGTCCCGGTCCGTGTGAACGCGGTCGCGTACTTCCGCATCGTCGACCCGAACAACGCGATCACGCAGGTCGAGAACTACATGGTCGCCACGTCGCAGATCGCCCAGACGACGTTGCGCTCGGTCCTCGGGCAGCACGTGCTCGACGAGCTCCTCTCGGAGCGGGACAAGATCAACGCCATTCTCCAGACGATCATCGACGAGGCGACCTCCCCGTGGGGGATCAAGGTCTCCGTGGTCGAGGTCAAGGACGTCGAGATCCCCTCGACGATGCAGCGGGCGATGGCACGCCAGGCCGAGGCCGAGCGCGAGCGGAGGGCAAAGGTCATCTCCGCCGAGGGCGAGTTCCAGGCATCGGAGCGGCTCAAGGACGCGGCGGCGGTGATGGCCCAGCAGCCGATCACCGTGCAGCTCCGGTACCTGCAGACGCTGCTCGAGATCGGAGCCTCGAACAACTCGACGGTCGTCTTCCCGATCCCGATCGACCTGCTGACCGCGCTCGCGAACGTCGCCGAGGGGACCGGCGCGGGCGGGGACGGGACGAGAAGCGGCTAGGCGCCGGGCTCGGGCGACTCGGGCTCGAGCGTTGCGGGTTCGAGCTCCGACACCTCGGGCGGGCGCTCCCCCTCGGCGATCGGCACGACGTCCGTCTCGTCGTCCGGCCCGACGACCGGGGCGAGGGTGGAGACCTTCTCGCCCTCACGCAACCGCATCACGATGACCCCCTGCGTCGCTCGGCCCGAGCGCTTGACGTCGTCGACGGACATGCGGATCACTGTGCCACCGTCGGAGATGAGCATCACCGCATACCCGTCCCGGACGATTCGCGCGCCCGCGAGCTTGCCCTTCGCCTCGACGAGCTTCGCGGTCTGGACGCCGAGGCCGCCACGGCCCTTGACCGGGTACTCGGAGACGCGGGTCCGCTTCCCCCAGCCGTTCTCGGTCACGACGAGGAGGTCGGCGTCGTCCTTCGCGATGTCGACCTCGATGACCTCGTCGTCTCCGCGCAGCCGCATGCCCTGAACGCCCGACGCAGGACGACCCATCGCCCGGACGTCCTGCTCGCGGAAGCGGATCGCCTGCCCGCCGCGGGAGACCATGAGGAAGTCCTCGTTGCCGTCGGAGAGGCGCACGCCGACGAGCTCGTCGTCCTCCCGCATGCCTATCGCGATGATCCCGTCCGCCTTCAGCGGAGTGTTGTAGGCCGCGAACTCGGTCTTCTTCACCATGCCCTTCCGTGTCGCGAAGACGAGGTACCTCGCGTCCTCGAAGTTGCGTGTCGCGATGACCGCCTGCACGTGCTCGTCCTGGCGGAACGGGAGGAGATTCACGATCGCGCGGCCCTTCGACTGCCGGGAGCCGAGCGGGAGCTCGTGGACCTTCAAGCGGTAGACCTTGCCGACGGTCGTGAAGAAGAGGATGTAGTCGTGGGTGGACGCGACGAAGAGGTGCTCGATGTAGTCGTCCTCCTTCAGGTCCATGCCCATGACGCCGATGCCGCCCCTGCGCTGCTCGCGATAGCTGGTCACCGGCAGCCGCTTGATGTAGCCGGACTTGGTGATCGCGATCACCATGTCCTCCTCGGCGATCATGTCCTCGAGCTCGAGCTCGCCCTCCCCGGCCACGATCTCCGTCCGTCGCTCGTCGGCCTTGCCGTAGATCTCCTTCAGCTCGAGGAGCTCCTCGCGAACGAGGCCGTCGACGAGCGCGGGGTCGCCGAGCAGGGCCCGTAGCTCGGCGATCCGCTCCTGCAGGTCGGCGTGCTCGTCCTCGACCCGCTTGCGCTCGAGCCCGGTGAGCGCGCGGAGACGGAGGTCCAGGATCGCCTGCGCCTGGATCTCGGAGAGCTCGAAGCGCTCCATCAGCGCCGTCCGCGCCGCGTCCGTGTCGTCGGCAGCGCGGATCAGCGCGATCACCTCGTCGAGGTTGTCGAGCGCGATCAGGTAGCCCTCGAGCACGTGCGCGCGGTCGAGCGCCCGCCGCAGCTCGTACTTCGAGCGCCGGGTGACGACCTCGCGCTGGTAGTCGAGGTAGTGACGGACGAGCTCGAGGAGCGACAGCGTGCGCGGCACGCCGTCCACGAGCGCCACGGCGTTGTAGCCGAAGGTCGTCTGCAGCTGCGTGTGCTTGAACAGCTTGTTGAGGACGACCTGCGGGATCGCCTCGCGCTTCAGGTCGACCTGGATACGCATCCCAGAGCGGTCGGAGTGGTCCTTCACGTCGGAGATCTCGCTGAGCACCTTGTCGTTGACGAGGTCGGCGATCTTCTTGATCACCCCGGAGTCGCCCCCCTTCTTCACGCCGTAGGGGAGCTCGGTGACGATGATCGCGTTCCGCCCGCCGCGGAGTTCCTCGACGTGGGCGCGGGCGCGCATGACGATGCGGCCCCGGCCCGTCCGGTAGGCGTCGCGGATCCCCGACCGGCCGGCGATCATCGCGCCGGTCGGAAAGTCGGGCCCCTTCACGTGCTTCATCAGGTCGTCGACGTTCGCGTCGGGCTTGTCGATGAGCGCCACGATCGCGTCCGTGACCTCTCCGAGCCGGTGCGGCGGCATGTTCGTCGCCATCCCGACCGCGATCCCAGCCGAGCCGTTGACGAGCAGGTTCGGGAACCGAGACGGCAGAACCGAGGGCTCGCGGCGAGACTCGTCGTAGTTCGGGACGAAGTCGACCGTGTCCATGTCGATGTCCCGCAGCATCTCGGTGGCGAGCCGCGTGAGCCGGCACTCCGTGTAGCGCATCGCCGCCGCCGGATAGTCGTCGATGTTCCCCCAGTTGCCCTGACCGTCCACCAGCGGGTAGCGCAGCGAGAACGGCTGCGCCATTCGGACGAGCGTGTCGTAGATCGACTGGTCGCCGTGCGGGTGGTAGTAGCCCATGACGTCTCCGACGACACGGGCCGACTTGAGTCGCGGCCGGTTCGGCTGCAGCCCGGCCTCGTGCATCGCGTAGAGCACGCGGCGATGC